>JAVMKH010000186.1:0-13069 GCA_031732935.1 Candidatus Contendibacter sp. | reverse complement strand
CGCGCAACATGCTGAACACGCCGGCCATCTGGCTGCCGTCCAGATAACCCCGCTCACCCATTTGTTTCTCCAGCAGGGTGATCAATTCCTCGTCGATGAAGACTTCCAACTCGCCCGGCTCGCTGAAATCGGTCATGCAGGCGAAACAGATGGCGCTTTGCACCCGCTTGTCCTTCTTGGCCGCCAGATAGGCCAGCGTGGCGAGCAGGATGGTGCCGCCCAGGCAATAGCCGGCCGCGTTGATTGCGCGCTCGCCGGTGGCTTGCTCGATGGCGTTCATCCCCTCCACGATGGCCAGCATGTAGTCCTCAAACTTCTTGTGCGCCAGCCGCTCGTCCGGGTTGATCCAGGAGGTCATGAACACCGTGAAGCCCTGATCCACCATCCACTTGACCATCGAGTTCTTGGGCCGCATGTCCATGATATAAAACTTGTTGATCCAGGGCGAGACGAACAGGAACGGCCGTTGATGGACGGTCGGCGTGCTGGGAGCGTACTGAATCAGTTGCAGCAACTCGTTCTGGAAGACGACCTTGCCCGGCGTGACCGCGATGTTCTCGCCCGGCTTGAACGCTTCGAGATCGGTCATCTTGATCTGCAACTGGCCGTGCCCCCGTTCCAAATCCTCCAGCAGGTTCTGCAGGCCCTTGACCAGGTTGTCGCCGCCGGAATCGAGGGTGGCCGCGAGCACGGTGGGATTGGTGTGGACGAAGTTGGTCGGAGCCATCGCGTCCACGAACTGGCGGGTATAGAACTGCACCTTGCGGGCGGTCTTGTCGTTCAGCCCCTCGACCTGACGGACCAGTCCCTGCACGCTGTCGGCGGCCAGCAGATAAGATTGTTTGATGAAATCGAACACAGCGTTTTCCGCCCATTGTTCGTCCGCGAAGCGTTTGTCGCCGGGCGGCGGCTTGATGACGGGCTCAACTTCATGGCCGAGCCTCCGCTTGGAGGCGGATTGCCAAAGATCGAGAGTGTTCTTCCAGAAACCGATCTGGGTCTCGATCAATTTTTCTGGATTTCTTAGTAGGCTATCGAAAAACTCCTGAAACGATTTGCCGATGATGGCGGGATCGATCAGCGGGATCTGATCGTTACGTTCCTGGCGCTTGAGGTATTCCTGCAACACCCGCTGGCTCTGTTCGATGATCTTGGAAAAATTCTGGGCCAGCTTGTTGAGATCGGCGGCGGTCTTGGCGTCGGGAGCGGATGCCTTGGTGGTCTCGGTCATGGGATGCCTCCTTGGAAAAGGACGGTAACCCCACAACTATAGTTGAAAATTCGGTGGGGTCGGTTCGGGTTCGGTGAAGACCACGCGCTCGTACACCTCGGCTAGGGACAACACGCAGTCGATAGTGGAAATTTCGACTTGGGCGTCGAGACCGTCGGTGGCCGAGTAGAGCCAGCGCCCATCCGGTTGCCGCTGGTAGTGCTCGATGCGCGGCTGGTCCTGCGCGACCAGCAGGTAATCGCTGAGCGATTGCAGCGCGCGGTAATGGGCGAACTTTTCGCCCCGGTCGTAAGCCGCCGTGCTGTCGGATAACACTTCAATGATGATCGTGGGATTGAGTAGGGTATCGACATGTGAGTCTTCGAACCGCGGTTCGCCGCAGACGACCACCACATCCGGGTAGGTGTACAGGCCGGTGGGACTGACCTTGACCCGCATGTCGCCGGAGAAAGGTTCACACGGCTTACGTTTGAGTTGGGCGTGCAAAGCCGAGGTTAGGTTGACGGTGATGCGATTATGGCTACGACTGGCGCCGCTCATCGCATAGATGCGTCCGTTGAGATATTCACTCTTGGTTTCCGCTTGGCGTTCCAGCACCAGGTAGTCGGCGGCGGTGATGAATTGTTCGGCAAGCTGGGACATGACGAATCCTCCGGATCAAATGCGGACGAACACCCATCGGGCGGCGGCAAGGGTCGCTTCGATGTCTTCCTCGGTGTGAGCCGAGGACAGGAACCCCGCCTCGAACGCGGACGGCGCCAGGTAGACGCCCTCAGCCAGCATTCCGTGAAAGAATGCCTTGAACCGTTCGATATCGCAGGCAACCGCTTGGGCGTAGGTGGTCACGGTCTCGTCCGTGAAGAAGATACCGAACATGCCGCCAACGTGGTTCGCGGTCAGAGATATTCCCGTCTCCTGGGCGGCGACGACCAGGCCGTCGCACAATCGCTGGGTCCTGGCGGCGAGATCGGCATGGAAACGAGGTGTGGAAATCAGATCCAGCGTCGCCAGCCCGGCCGCCATCGCCACCGGATTGCCCGACAGCGTGCCGGCCTGATAGATCGGTCCCAGCGGCGCCAGCTTTTCCATGATTGCCCGCCGGCCGCCGAACGCGCCGACCGGCATCCCGCCGCCGATGACCTTGCCCAGCGTGGTCAGGTCCGGCTTCACCTGGTAAAGCTCCTGCGCTCCGCCCGGAGCCACTCGAAACCCCGTCATCACCTCGTCGAAGATCAGCACGCTGCCGTATTGATCGCACAGGGCGCGCAGGCCTTCCAGAAAACCGGGCGCGGGTAGGATGCAATTCATGTTGCCGGCGACCGGCTCGACGATGACTCCGGCGATTTGGTCGCCGATCTTCGCGAACACCTGCCGGGCCTGGAGCAGATCATTGTAGGCTAGAGTGACGGTGTAGGACGCCAGCGCCGTCGGCACGCCGGGCGAGGTCGGTACGCCCAGGGTCAGCGCCCCAGAGCCGGCCTTGACCAGCAGCGAATCGGAATGGCCGTGGTAACAGCCCTCGAATTTGACGATGGTGTTGCGGGACGTGAAACCACGGGCCAACCGGATGGCGCTCATGGTTGCCTCGGTGCCGGAATTGCACATCCGCACCAACTCCATCGAGGGAACCATCTCGCGGATCTTGCGAGCCATGATGGTTTCGATGGCGGTGGGCGCGCCGAAGCTGAGGCCATTGGCGGCGGCTTCCTGAACCGCGTGGACTACCGCTGGGTGGGCATGGCCGACAATCATCGGTCCCCAGGAGCCGACGTAGTCGATGTAGCGGCGGTCGTCCTCGTCATAAAGCCAGGCGCCCGCGCCGCGTTTGAAGAAGATCGGCGTGCCACCGACGCCGCGAAAGGCGCGCACCGGGGAATTGACCCCGCCGGGGATGTAGCGTTGGGCTTCGGCGAACAGTTGCTCGGAACGGGTCATGGTCGAATCCTCAGGCAAATAGCGCGGCGAAACGGCGAGCGGCGGCTTGAATGTCGGGTTGGGCGAACACCGCGCTGACCACGGCCAGCGCGTCGGCGCCAGCGTCCAGCAGCAAGGGTGCGTTATCGGGCGTGATGCCACCGATGGCGACGATGGGGATGCTCAACGCCGCGCGCGCTTGTCGCAGCAATGCAAGGGGCGCGCGGATTTCGGCGGGTTTGGTCGGCGAGGGAAAGAACGCGCCGAACGCCACATAATCGACTCCCACCTGGGCGGCCTCCCGCGCTAGGTCCATTCGGTCATAGCAGGATACGCCGATGATGGCGTTTTGACCCAAGCGGGCACGGGCGATGGTGAAGGCTGGATCGTCCCTGCCGACATGAACGCCGGCCGCGCCGACTTGGGTGGCCAGCTCCACGTCGTCGTTGATGATCAGCGGAACCGCATGACGCCGGCACAGCTCGTTGAGCGCCGTGGCTTGCGCCAATCGCCGCGCAGCGTCATGGCTCTTGTCGCGGTACTGGATCAGCCGAGCGCCACCCAGAATCGCCTGTTCGACCGAGGTGGTCAGCCGGTCGTCGGGAATCAACGCGGCGTCGGTGATTGCGTACAGACCGTGGCAGGATGATTTCTTCATGTCTGACCTTGAAAGTCCACGGCCCAGAACAGCCGGTTGGGAAGTCGTTGCCCACCACCGGCCCGATAGCCGGCCTGTAGGGAGCGCCAGGTGTAGTGCTGGGCGCGGTAAAGAGCGGAAAGCACCGATTCTTCCGAGTGCGGACCGTGAATTTGGGCGATGAGGGCGGCGATGGCGGACGCCAAGGTGCAGCCGGAGCCATGGTAATTCTCTGGCAAACGTGGCCAGCGCCAGGTTTCCAACCGCCGGTTGTTGCCGTACAGCGTGTTGACGACCTCGGTGGATGGTTCGGATTCGTGCCCGCCGGTGATCAGCACATAGCGACAACCGCGGGCCAACAGGGCCATGGCGCAGGCTTCCAGGGTGTCGGCTTCCGGCGCCAGCCGACGAGCCTCGACGCTGTTGGGGGTCAGCACGGTGGTCAGGGGTAACAGCAGGGTCTGGATGGCCTCGATCAGTGCCGCGCTGGCCAATTCGGCGCCGCCACCCGCCGCCAACACCGGGTCGAGCACCACCGGAATGCCTGGATAGGCAATGAGTAGCGCGCGTAGGGCGACGGCGTTGTCGGCGCCACCGATCACGCCGATCTTGAATGCCGCCACTGGCATGTCCTTCAGTACCGCCCGCGCTTGGGCGAGTACTTGATCGGGGTCGACCGGCAACAGCGCTTGGATGTTGTGGGTGTCCTGCACGGTCAGGGCGGTAATGACCGGCGCCGGATGGCAGCCCAGACTGACCAGGGTTTCGATGTCAGCGGCGACCCCGGCTCCACCGCTGGGATCGTTGCCGGCCAAGGTCGCGACCACGGGCGGCGGAAGGGGGAGGGAAGGAGTCAAGCCGGTGCTCCAGGGAGGGATAGGATGTGAATTCTAGCAAACGTGGCGGCTTTTTCGGGGAGCGCCAGCATGGGACAATGCCCGCCGCGAAATCGACGCGGACGAAGGGCGTGAGCGTGATGAAAAGATATATGTGTCTGGTTTGCGGGTTTATTTATGATGAGGAAAAAGGCTGGCCCGATGACGGTATTCCGCCAGGCACCCGATGGAACGACGTACCCCCGACCTGGACTTGTCCCGAATGCGGCACCGCCAAGGAAGACTTTGAGATGGTGGAGATTTAGGGGACGCGACATGACCACTCTTCTGGGACGTATTCAACTCAGCTCGGGTGATATTACCCAATTGCCGGTGGATGCCATCGTCAACGCCGCCAACCGCTCGTTGTTGGGTGGTGGCGGGGTGGACGGCGCCATTCACCGGGCCGCCGGTCCGGGTCTGCTGGCCGAGTGCCGAACCTTGGGTGGCTGCGAGACCGGTCAGGCCAAGATTACCCAAGGCTATCGCCTGCCGGCCCGCCATGTTATCCATGCCGTCGGACCGATCTGGCAAGGCGGTGATGGAGGCGAGCCGGAGTTGCTGGCGGCTTGCTATCGCAACAGCTTGCGACTGGCGGTGGAGTACGGCATCCGCACCATTGCCTTTCCCGCCATCAGTTGCGGGGTATACAGCTATCCGCTGGACGAGGCGGCGCGGATCGCGGTGCGCGAGGTTAGGACCTTCCTTGCCAGGGACGATCAGGTCGAGACAGTCTATTTGGTCTGTTTCGGGGGGGATGTACGCGAGGCTTACGAGCGGGCACTGGGACAGGCATGAGTGACGACGGATGAGCGTATCCAATCGACCCGCCCGACTGGAAGGGGCGGTGGGGTACGCCAGTGTCTTGCGGGAAACGGATTTACAAATGGATAAGCGGAGGGCGGTTGGCGACGCCACCATCGGGCCCCGAAGGAGGCGTCGCCGACGGCGTGGTGGGTTGCTCCTCCAAGGGAAGAAAGCGTTCGTATCGGTATTCCAGGGTTCGCGCGTGATTGTCCTGCCGCTCCTCCCAATATTGGCGCAGGGCCTCGGCCATCATCGCCGCGAACAAGGTTTCGGCGTGAGACCGCCAATACTCGTCCTGGTCCATGATCACGGCGGTGTGGGATGGGTTACTCGGCACGGCGGAGGGAAGTGGGCGCAACAGAACCATCAACAAGGCACCGGTGGTCGCCAGTAGGAAGGCTGGCAACAGATAGAGACCGAGATTGCGAAGGATACGGATCGTGTCGCGCATGGCTGACCCCTGACGACGCCGGAGGAAACAAATATTGTATAAATATTAACAAATCTTATCCCAATCATTGCAATGAAGTCAAGCGAAAGGCAGGAAATTATTGTACAAACTTTTTAACCAAGGCTAGAACTAGGATTTTAAGGCGCAAACCGGGGCACAGCCCGGCTTGCGTGGAAGGAATCAGCTTTCCTGCTGTTTCTTGTAGGCGGTGTGCAGCTTTTGCTGGATTTCGCCGGGCACCGGGTCGTAGTGGCTCAGTTCGATGCTGTAGGAACCGAGGCCGGCGGTCATGGATTTCAACTGCGACTCATACCCTTCCAGTTCCGCCATCGGTACCTGGGCTTTGATGATGCTGATGCCGCGCGGCCCGGCGTCGGTGCCCGCGATGCGCCCGCGCCGGCTGGACAGGTCGCCGGTGATGGTGCCGACGCAATCGGCCGGCGCCCGGACTTCCAAGTTGACGATCGGTTCCAGCACGATCGGCTTCGCCTTGCTGACCGCGTCCAGGAAGGCTTCCCGCCCGGCGGTGACGAAGGCGATTTCCTTGGAATCCACCGGATGATACTTGCCATCGTAGGCGATGGCGCGCACGTCCTGCACCGGATAGCCGGCTACCGCTCCTTCCTGCAGGGCCTCGCGGACGCCTTTTTCGACCGCTGGCAGGAACGAGGTCGGAATGGTGCCACCCACCACCTCGCTGACGAACTCGAAGCCAGCGTCGCGCGGCAGCGGTTCGATCCGCATGTACACCTCGCCGAACTGGCCGGCGCCACCGGTCTGTTTCTTGTGGCGGTGATGGCCATCGGCGTTCTGACTGATGGTTTCCTTGTAGGCGATCTTGGGCGGTTTGGTCTCGACTTGCAGGTTGTAGCGCTGCTGCATCTTTTCCAGGGTAATGCGCAGGTGCAGGTCGCTCAGGCCGCGCAGCACGGTTTCCTTGGTATGGGCGTTGTGCTCCAGCGCCAGGCAGGGGTCTTCCTCCAGCAGTTTGTTCACGGTATCGGACAGCTTCTGCTCGTCGCCGCGGGTGGCGGCGCGGATGGCCAACCCGAACAGTGGGGTGGGGAAGCGTAATGGCTGTAGTTGGACCTGATCCTCGTCATGGGAGTCGTGCAACACCACGTCGCGGTGAATGTCGTCGACCTTGGCCACCGCGCAGATGTCGCCGGGAACAGCGGTCGCTACCTCGGGATGTTCCTTGCCGTGCATTTGAAACAGGTGACCGACCTTGAACGGCTTGCGGCTATCGCCGATGAACAACTGGCTGTCCTTGGTCAAGGTGCCCTGATGGATGCGGAAAATGCCAAGCTTGCCGATGAAGGGGTCGATCAACACCTTGAAGACGTGCGCCACCACATGCTGTTTAGGATCGGGGATGGCGTGGAACTTCTCGGCCGCTTCGCCTGCACCCTTCAGAAGCGGTTCGGGGTTGCCTTCGAGCGGGTTGGGCAGTAGCTTGACGAAAACATCCAGCAGTTCCTTCACGCCGACGCCAGCACGGGCCGAGACGAAGCAGATCGGGATGAGGTGACCTTCCCGCAGCGCTTTCTCGAACGGTGCGTGCAGTTGCTCAGGTTGTAAGTCCTCGCCCTGTTCCAGATACAACGCCATCAGATCCTCGTCCATCTCGACCACCTGATCGATCAAGGCGGAATGAGCGCTGGCCACGCTGGAGAAATCGCTGTCCCCGGCGGGATTGAAGAAGCAGTCCACCACGCTGGTGGCGTCGTTGGCCGGGAGATTGATCGGCAGACATTCCTTGCCGAAGCTTTCCTGAATTTGATCCAGCAGACCGGACAAGTCGATATTCTCGGCGTCGATCTTGTTGACGATGATCATCCGGCACTGGCGGCGTTCGGCGGCGCGCTCCATCATCCGTTGCGCCATTGCCTCGATACCGGCCTGGGCGTTAATGACCACCGCCACCGTTTCCACCGCCGGCAACACGGCGATCGCCTGACCGATGAAATCAGGGAAGCCCGGGGTGTCGATCAGATTGACATGGGCGCCGTTGTGGTCGAAATGGACCAGGGCGGCGTCCAATGAATGCTGGTGCGCTTTTTCCTGCGGGTCGAAATCGCAGACCGTGTTACCTTTTTCCACGACGCCGGGCGTGGCCAGCCGGCCGGCGCGATGCAAAATGGACTCCACCAGGGTGGTTTTTCCAGCCGCGCCATGCCCGACCAAGGCGATATTGCGGATGGATTCGGTGGTATGGCTCATCAAGGGCCTCCTGTCGCTAGGATTCAGTACGTTATGGTTTTTCGATCAGACGATTCCAATCCAGAATTAATAAGTCTACAAGAAGGGTCGCGGTTTCTCATGCCGGCCGCCGCATTTTTTACTCGGGTCGCGCGCGTGGTCTGGCCGACCGCGGCTTAGATGGTGTCGGCAGCTTGGAGGAGGGAGTAGACGTCAAAGCGGGTGTTGATCGTGGCGATCTGAAAGCTGGGCCGCGGCCCGACCAGCGGCGGAGCCCGCCGGGGCCGCTTCACCACCACTCGCCGGCGGGCGTTGGCCAGGGCGGCGGCCAGCAGTTCCGGGGCATCGGTGTCATCCCCGGCCAGGCAACGTAGCAGACGCATCTCTTTCCCCGCCAACGCCGCTTTCCGGCGCAGCGGATACATCGGATCCAGATAAATGACATCCGGTCGTTGCTCGTCCGTGAGTTTCCGCAAATAGTCCCGTCCGTCCGCCATGACTAGACTGAGCCGCCCCGCCACCAGCGGACCGAGGTCCGAGATACGGGCGGCGCGTTCCAAGCCGTCGCGTAACAGCGCGGCAATGAGCGGGGAACGTTCCACCAACCGCACCACGCAGCCCAGACAGGCCAATACGAAGGCGTCGCGGCCCAGTCCAGCGGTGGCGTCCACTACGCTCGGCGCCGCGCCGCGTTTCAACCCAACCGCGCGCGCCAGCGGTTGATTGCGTCCCCCACCGAACCGGCGTCGGTGGGCGACCGCGCCCATCGCGAAGTCGGCGTAAACTGGGCCGGCCGGGTTCGATCCCAGTTCTCGCAACTCCAGTCGCTCCGCCGTCATGACCAGCAGATGGGTAAAGTCGTTCGTGGCGGGGTCGGAGATCCAGGGAAGTCCTAGCGTTGTGGCCAGGACAATGGCGGTTTCCGGATCGGTGGCGGGGTCACGGGTTACCGCGATGCGGAATGGGGTGGTGGGGTGCGGAACGGTCGAAGTCATAAACGACATCGCCCCGTTCTTCCCATGAGGCGATGCGTTGGGTAAGGCAATCTCATGCGGCTTTGGGTAGCGTCGTTTCCAACGTGGCTTGGGTTAGGCCATCCATGTCGGTTTTGAAGCGGGTGATCATTCCGGACATGATGCGGGCATCATTCATCAGCTTGCGTTGCAGGGTCTGGGCGATTTCCGCCTGGCGCTTGTAAAAGTCCTGCAAGCTTTCCAGGTCGGTGATTTCGGCGGCGGCCCGCAGTTGGTTGATACTGATGTCGAAATAAGCTTTCAGGGAATTCATCTGGAACATCAAGAGCTTTTCCACGTTCTCGATGAACAGTTTATTGGCTCTGATCATGGGTTCCGGTAGAACCGACGGATTTTCCAACGCCTTGTTGAACAGATTGACGACCATGGCGGCCTCCTCGTCGAATGAATTGTTTATTGCGTTGCAATATAGCGCGGTTGATGCTGCGTCGCAACATGAAAGAGGGTTTGTTTTGAGGGGCGGCGGTCGCGGGCCGAGTGATGAAATTCACGATGCGAAATCGGCCGCTTGAACTATCCTTAAGGCTTGACGAGACGGTAACACGGTTTTCGGTCAATGTGGCAATGCCACGGATCGCGGAGTGAAACCTTTGGGTATCAAGACGATTCCTGGATCGACCGCGTGGCTGCGCGGCGATGGCGCGATTCCCAGCCACGATATTGGACCGCGGGAGCGCGCGCCACGATTGGCTCTGGTCGCGGATCTGCGAGGTCAGGAACTTAACGGCATGTTCGTTTTGTCACGCCTGGCGGCGTTTCTGCGAGACATCGAAGCGGGTCGGCGGCGGGACTTGCGGTTGCGCGAGCGGGTGCTAGTGATTCCCTCGATCGGCGACGCCGCCGAGGGACAAGGAGCGAACATCCAACGGATCGCGTGGTTGCGGTGGGCGATGATCGATGCGGTGGTGGCGGCGACCCAGGCAGCCTATTACCGGGTAACGATTCATCCTAGCCCGGATACCGAGGAGATGCCGCAGGTGCGGCTGTACGCTCCGAATGACGACGAGCGGGCCAGCGCCTGCTTGTTTGGATTGCCGGCGGTGATCGAGCAGCCGCTTGAACTGGCCGAGACGCCCGTGTTGGTGCGGGCCTGGCGACTGTGTGGCGGTGAGAATTTCGCGCTTCACGCCGGGCAAGCCGGCGGTCTGCAAACCGTTCATTGCGAAAGCCTGTTCCATGCCCTGGTGGCGTTCCTGGATCGAACGGGTATCGTGGAAGGCTTGCGGCTGGCCAACGAAGAGGAGGACTTGGAGTATTTTGGTCTGCGTCAGGTCTTCTTGGTGCTGGCCGAACAGTCGGGCATCTTCTCCTCGCGCCAGGAGGTCGGGCGCTGGGTCCAGGCGGGCGAGGAACTTGGCCAAGTCTACGACGGGTTCACCGGCGGCGCGCGCGCGCGGGTTATCGCGCCGGTGGCGGGGTTGCTGGCGAGCCTGCGTCGGCAGCCGTTGTTGCGGGAAGGCGATCTGGTGGCGCGGATTCTGACGCCCGCCCGGACGATTCGGTGCGAGCGGGCGCGCCCGAGAGGAGAACGGCATGAACGACGATTTGGGTTTCGACCCTGAAAGTCCATTGCGACGCCTGTTGGCGCGGGTGGTCGCCGAGACCCGCGAAACCAGCGGAACCACCGGTTGTTCCGCCTTGAGCGAGCGCGTGCTGGAGGCGTTGGCGGCGGTTCCCCGGCATCGTTTCGTCCCGGCGGCGCAACAGGATTGGGCCTATGCCGACATGCCGCTGCCGATCGGGCGCGGCCAAACCATTTCCCAGCCGTTCATCGTGGCGCTGATGACCGAGTTGCTGGAGCTTGAGCCGGACGCCGTGGTGCTGGAAATCGGCACGGGGTCGGGTTATCAGACGGCGGTGCTGGCCCGGTTGGCGCGGTGGGTGTATTCGATGGAGCGGATTCCCGAACTGGCCGAAACCGCCGCCGAGCGTTTACGGGAGCTGGGATACGACAACGTGACGATTCGCGCCGCCGACGGTGGTCAGGGCTGGGAAGAGCATGCGCCGTTCGATGCCGTTATCGTCACGGCGGCGGCGGCGGAAATCCCGCCGGCGCTGGCGCGGCAACTGAAGCCGGGCGGACGGCTGGTCGTGCCGGTCGGCCCGCCGGGCCATACCCAGGATCTGCGGCGGCTGCGCAAGGATCAACAGGGCACAGTGCATGGTCGCAGTGTGTTGCCCGTGGTGTTCGTGCCGCTGGTCCGCGACCGGGAGTAGGATCAGCCGGTCGGCAGCGACATGCCGGTGAGCTTCTTGAACAGCGTCACCGCGTAGGAATCGGTCATGCCGGACACGAAGTCGGTGATGGCCAGCGCGCGGCGGTAGGGATCGGCGGAAGGCTGGCGGCCCGGCCCGGCGAACTGCTCCGGGATCAGATGAATCAGCATCCGGCTTTTGGATGAGGCGTTCGGGCCATGATCGGCGATGTCGGCGACGGTGCTCATGAACGCTTCCAGCAATCCGCCCAGCACCTCGAAACCGGCCGCTTCCACTTCCACCACCGGCCGGGAAACGTAAACCTGCTTCTCGCCACAGTCCTTGAGCGCGCGCATCGCGTCGGCGGCGGGGATGACGTCCAGCAGTTCCTCGGTGAAGGCGCCCGCCAGGATCGCGTCCTCGTGCGCCATGAAACACTGATGCGCCTGCTCGATGATGGCGCCGATGGCCTTGGCGCGCAGGTACTCAATCTTCTCCTTGGGCCGGGTGATCCGGTCCAGCTTGCGTTGCGCGCGTTCCGGCGCGCCGGTCAGGGTCAACAGCAGATCGCGGACTTCCTCATAGCGCAATTGCTGGAGCCGAAAGGCGTCTTCCACATCGATGATCCGATAGCAGATGTCGTCGGCGGCCTCGACCAGATAGGCGAGCGGATGGCGGGTCCAGGCGCCTGGCAGCACGGGTTCCAGTCCCAATTGGCCGGCGACTTCCGCGAACAAGTCCCAATCGTCCTGGTAGAAGCCGAATTTCTTGAACGCGATGCCGGACGGCGGCTCGACCGGCAACGCCGAGGCGCGCGGATATTTGGTGAAGATACCCAATGTGGCGCAAGTCAATTGCATTCCGCCGCGATTGTCGGGACTTTGCAGCCGGGTGATGATGCGGAAGCCCTGAGCATTGCCTTCGAACCGCAGGAAATCCTGGCGTTGCGTTTCGGTCAATCGCTCCAGCACCACGCGGCCAGTGGCGGAAGCGGTGAACCAGAGGCGGATGGCGTCCTCGCCGGCGTGGCCGAAGGGGGGATTGCCGATGTCGTGAGCCAGGCAAGCGGCGGCGACCACCGCGCCGAAATCCTGCGGATAGACGCCCTTCAAACCATGGCGGCGAATCACGCTGTCACCCACCATTGTTCCCAGCGAACGGCCGACGCTGGACACTTCCAGGCTGTGGGTCAGCCGGGTGCGGACATAGTCGCTCTGGGATAGCGGAAAGACCTGGGTCTTGTCCTGTAGCCGCCGGAACGCCGAGGAAAAGACGATGCGGTCGAAGTCGCGCTGGAAATCGGTGCGCGCCTCGCTGTCGGGTTGCTGGCGGGACAAACCCGGACGGGCGCGGGAAAGCAGGCGGTTCCAGTCCATGTGGTAGGTTCGGTGGAAGGCGGTACGTTCAATCATAGCGGATTATTGACGCCCGCCGCGCCCTCACCGCCGGCTTTGTCACGGGGAGGCGCGGGTGGCGTGGCCCAATTGACCAACCAGCGGGACGGATGACTTGAGCCGATGCCGTCGCTACAATCCTTCCCCCTTGCCCATCTGACGCTTAACGAACTTGACAGGTTTGAATTCGCGATGAATGAAACCATGGACCCTACCGAAGGATTGTTCGATGAAAACAAATTGATCGCCCTGCGCCGTCAGAAGCTGTGCGAGTTGCGCCAGCGTGGCAACGCCTATCCCACCGATTTTCGCCGCGACGCGCTGGCGG
>JAVMKH010000185.1:0-2595 GCA_031732935.1 Candidatus Contendibacter sp. | reverse complement strand
CGATGCCCAGGCGCTCTAAGTCGTGGAGCGCGGTGCGAACCTTCGCAGCGCTCAGTCCCGACAGCCCCATCAGTTCATCCGTCGAAATACCTTGATCGGCGTCCGCCGCGATGAGCGCGTTCACCAGCGACAACAACTGGTTCCGGTATTCCGGGATCATGGACGTTTTGTCCAATTTCCTTTGGGCCTCTTCCACCGAGCCGACGCGTAGCGAGGAGGGGAATACCTGAACCTGGTTTTCCTCGCGGGCGAGCAGGGTGGCTTCTTCCAGCCAAGCGATAGCGGTGCGCACGCGCGTGTCGTCGGTGGCGGAATCGCGCGCGAACGCCGCATCCTCGTCTTCGGCGAGAATCTCTCCGGCGGTGGCGACCACTTCCCCGCCCAGCCGCTTCTTGCGATCCAGGTTTCTGAGCGATTTCAAGATCGCCTGGATTTCCCGTTGCGTCAGTCGCGAGCGGGCCGACATGCCGAATTGCCGCTCGACATCTTCGGGGGTATAGAGCAGCACGCAACGCGCCGCGTGCCGGTCGCGCCCGGCGCGTCCGGCCTCTTGCAGGTAATTTTCCAGCGACCCGGGGATGTCGGCATGGACCACCAGCCGCACGTCCGGTTTGTCGATGCCCATACCGAAAGCGTTGGTCGCGGCGATCACCCGCAACTCGCCGCTGATGAAGCGGGCCTGAACGCTCTTTTTGGTTTCCGGTTGCAACTTGGAGTGAAAATGTTCCGCCGCTAGCCCTTTCTCGCGCAGGAATTGCGCGACTTCCTCGGCGTGCTTGCGGGTAGCACAGTACACGATAGTGCCGCCCGGCGTGCCCGGTGGGAGGTTTGTTTCTAACATTTGATGGATGTGAGCGAACTTCTCGGCCGGGGTAGTGGGCACGACGGCGAATTCCAGGTTGGCGCGACTGGCGCCACCGTCAAAGATGGCGAGTTCGATGCCCAGCTTGTCGCGGAAGTGGCCGACGATATCCGCCACGACATCCAGCTTGGCGGTGGCGGTTAGACACGTAATCGAGGGTACGGCTTCTTGACACGCCCGTTCCTTGATGAAGCGGCAGACATAGCGATAATCGGGACGGAAATCGTGGCCCCATTTGGAAAGGCAGTGTGCCTCGTCCAGCACCCAGGTGCCGATCTCGCGCTGTGCCAGGACCCTGCGCACGGTCGGATTGCGGAGCTGCTCGGGCGAGATGATGAGGATACCAATATCGCCTAACCGGACCCGGTCCAATACATCGGCACGCTCCGGCATGGACAGCAGGCCGTTGATCGCCGCACAGGAGGTGATGCCGTACTTCTCCAGTCCGGCCACCTGGTCGATCATCAAGGCCACCAGCGGCGAGATCACCACCGTCAAGGCTCCCGTTTTGTCGTAACGGGACAAAGCCGGGATTTGATAGCACAGGGATTTGCCGGTGCCGGTGGGCAGTATTCCCAGCACATGATCGCCGCGCATGGCGGCCTCGACGAGAGCCTGTTGCAAGGGTCGGCCATCGTTGCCGGCAGGCTCCGGACGAAACTCGGTAAAGCCGAACCAGTGGGCGAGTTCCTTGCGGGCATCGTGCCGCTCTCGACACCAGGTACAGGTGGGATCGTCGCAGGCGGTATCCCGCAACTGTCGCACCAGCAGCCCGGTTTCGGGAAATTGATGCCGCACCCAAGGCGGCATGACCGAATTGCTCCCCGCCACCGACAGCCAAGCCAGAGCATAGGCCAGCGCCCAGCCGTGCCGCTCCGCGTTGGCCACGACCTCTCGTCCGTGGGTGGAGCAGGCGTGGTCGCGCAAGAGCCGTTTGATTGCGGTTCGGGTTTCCGCTTCGGCGGGGCGAGATCGGCGGCGCAGCGTCATGAAGAAGGCGTTGAGGCCCGAAGCCGCTCCATCCGTCGCCGTCGTCAGCCAATGCCAGGCGAGCAGCAATTCCGGCCGAGCCTGGTCGAGCGACCGTAACGCGATATGCTGATCGCGGAAAACCGCCAGGGTCAGGCGAGCGTCCAACTCTGGGTCGTTCAGTCGCCCGCGCTTGAGTTGTCCATCCTGATAGTGTTTGACCAGATGATGATAAGGATTACGGGGAAAGGCCAACGGGTTGAGACGCAGAGTATCCACCGTCGGCAGCTGGAGCAGGCGCAGGTCGGCTTTGGCGGCAGCGAGATGGGGCACATCGAAAGCGATCAGATTGTGCCCGAGCAGAAAAGAACACCCGTCCGCGAAATCGTCGAGTTGAACGAGGGCCGCCGTCAGGCTTCCTTTGCTGAATACAAACGACCGCCCCGTGTCGCCGCGCACTGCGGCGAAGCTATGGATGCACGTATCCCGCACGCCCACTTCGAGATCGATAGAAAGACAACGAGGTGCGAAACCGCTGGCGTCAGGCGCTTCCTTGGCTTGATCGTTCATGGATTCGCGGAAACCCTCGTGGTAAGGACTGTTCGAGGTCGAGGAAGGTTTCACGCTCGCGTTCGGAAAACCCCGGCCGTCCCGCCAGGGTTTTCCTGAAACTGCATTACGCCGCCAGCTTCACCCTGTCCGCCACTTCACGATACTCCGCCACCTGGTCGAAGTTCAGATAACGATAAATTTCGGCGCCCTTG
>JAVMKH010000184.1:0-2602 GCA_031732935.1 Candidatus Contendibacter sp. | reverse complement strand
GCATTTTTGAGAAAGCTGAAGTCGCGGAAGCACTCCATGATGTCATGATCATGCGGTTTCCCTATGGTATCGCCGACTTTCCAACCATCATCCTCGAAAGTTATTTTTACGTGGATCGCACCGACCGGAGTCGGCTAACGGCAGAGGCGGGCAAGCAATTGTCGTTTTTGCGCCCGCGCTGGTTCGACAAGCATCTGTGGCGGATCAGCCGTTGTAGCGCGGCGGGCGTTTTTCCACGAAGGCGCGCAAGCCTTCCAGTCCGTCGGCATGACCGGCGCATGCGGCCAGTCCGCGCCGCTCGCGTTCGAGTTGCGCTTCCCAGGACGTGTCGAAGGCATCGGTCAACAGGGTCTTGACCTGGCCGAAGGTGTGCAGGGATTTTTGGGCGAGGGTCCGCGCCATATCCAGCGCGGCGTCCGACAGTTGCGCGTCCGGCACCACCCGCGTCACCAAACCCCAGGCCAAGGCTCGATCGGCTGCTATCGGCTCGTCGAAAGCGGCGATTTCCAGGGCGCGGGCCAGTCCGACCAGACGCGGCAAAGTGAAGGTGCCGCCGGCGTCGATGCACAGCGCGTTGCTGGTGAAACCCTGCTTGAGCCGCGCCGATTCGGCCATGATCCGAAAATCGCAGGCCAGCGCCAGGGAAAAACCACCGCCGGCAGCCACACCGTTGATGGCGGCGATGACCGGCTTGCGCAGGCGGCGAATTTCGGTCACGCAGACGTGAACGTGAGTGGCCAGTTCGTGGAACGCCGCCGCCGGTCCGTGGGGATGGGCCAGCACAAATTTAATGTCGCCACCGGCGGAGAAGGCCACGCCGCCACCGGTGACGATCACGCCGCGAATCGATGGATCGGCCCCGACATCCAGCAGCGCCCGGGTCAGCGCCTGGGCGGTGGCAATATTCAGGGCATTGTAGGATTCCGGCCGGTTCAGGGTCAGTTGGGCGATGGCGTCGCGAACGGTGATCAGAACCAGTTCGTTCATGGATCGTTCTCCTCAGGTCGGCCGGCAAATCCGGGCACGGTGCCCGCTTGGGATTCCTCGCGTTCGGTTCGTTGCGCCGCTTCGCGTTCCAGCAGCGCTCGCTTGCGCCGAAGATCCCAGCGATAGCCGCCCAGACCCCCGTCGCCACGAACGATTCGATGGCACGGAATCGCGATGGCGACCGGATTCGCGGCGCACGCCCCGGCCACGGCGCGAGCGGCCGCGGGATGGCCGATCTTTCTGGCGATTTCGGCATACGTGACCGTCGAGCCAGGTGGAACCGCTCGCAGCGCCTCCCATACCCGCCGCTGGAACGCCGTGCCGCGAACGTCCAGGGGCAGATCGAGGCCGCGATCCGGCCGGTCAAGAAACTCCAGCACGCTCGCCACGGATTCGCTCAAGCCGGGATCGTCGCCATGGAATTCGGCGAAGGGAAACCGGGCGCCCAGTTGGTTTTGCAACTCGTCCCGATGATCGCCGAATTCGATGGCGCAGATGCCCCGCTCCGTGGCCGCCACCAACAGCCAGCCGAGCCGGCATTCGGCCATGGTGTAACGGATCCCTTTCCCCGCTCCACCGTTCCGGTACTCGGAAGGCGTCATGCCGAGATGATCGGCGGCCTCTTCGTAGCACCGGCTGCTGGACCTGAATCCGGCGTCGACCATCGCCTGGGTCACGGTTCGGTCTTCGCGCAGGCCTTCCTGAAACCGCCGTACCCTGCGGGCGACGGCATAGGCTTTCGGCGTGACGCCGAGAGCTTTCTTGAACAGCCGCTGGAAGTGGAACGGGCTGAAGCCGACCGCCGCGGCCAACTCGGTCAAGGACGGCGCTTCCTCGGCGTCCTCGATGATCGCGCAGGCCCGCCCGATCGCTTCGCGCATCGGGGATGGGTTCGATGCCTGTTGCGGGCGGCACCGCCGGCAAGCGCGATAGCCGGCCTGTTCGGCATCGGCGGAACTTGAAAAAAATTCGACGTTGTTTCGGTTCGGCCGGCGGGCGGAACAGATCGGACGGCAATACACGCCGGTGGTCTTCACCGCGTAGAAAAACGCGCCATCGGCCTGCCGGTCGCGCTGGACCAAGGCGTCCCAGCGTTGGTCGTGGGATTCGAACGCGGGATCGGTTATGTATTGCATGGTCTTCTCCTCTCCATCACAGCGAACCAGCGCCACCGATCCTAGTGTTCTCCCCGCTCGCCCGCTATCCGATTCTTGCGGTCGAATTCAGGGGTGAATTCAAGGGAGGCGAGCCCGCTCCCACCGCTGAAACCGGTACGGCCAGACATGATCGGCATCGGCCGGGTGCGCTTCCTCCCAGACTCGTTGCCATTCCCGCGCATCCCAGTCCGGAAACCAGGCATCGCCGGGCACATCGGCATCCACGAAAGTCAGATACATGCATTCGGCCAGCGGCAAGGTTTGCGCGTACAGCGATGCGCCGCCGATCACCATGATCTCGGGCACCGTGCCGGCGATCTCCCAAACTTCGTCGAGCGACCGTGCCACCACACAGCCGGGGGCCCGATAAGCGGGGTCGCGGCTCAACACGATCATCCGCCGCCCCGGCAGCGGCCGGCCGATGGATTCCCAGGTGCGCCGGCCCATCAGCAACGGCT
>JAVMKH010000183.1:19971-66213 GCA_031732935.1 Candidatus Contendibacter sp. | reverse complement strand
AGGGCATCGCCAACTCGATCCTGATCAAGGTCAACCAGATCGGCACCCTGACCGAGACCCTGGCGGCGATCAACATGGCCGCCGCCGCCGGTTACACCTCGATTTCGTCGCACCGCTCCGGCGAGACCGAGGACACCACGATCGCCGACCTGGCCGTGGCCACCGCCGCCAGCCAGATCAAGACCGGTTCGCTCAGCCGCTCCGACCGCATCGCCAAGTACAACCGCTTGCTGGTGATCGAGGAAGAGTTGGGTTCCGCCGCCGTCTATCCCGGCAGGAAGGCGTTCAACGTCTTCCGCGATTGAATCCCCGAAACCCTGAAACCCTGACGGCGGCTATTTTGGCGCCGTCGTCTTGATCTCGCCGCGCCTTCCCGTCTTCCTTCCTGAATGGAGGGGATGGCGGGGAGGCGCTGATTTATTCAGTCGCCGCACCCCCATGGCCCATTTGCCCGAGCAAGGATTCAAACTGCAACTTTTGGCGGTCGCATTGATCGCGATACTGGTGTTCCTGCATTACCTGCTCTGGATCGGCGAAGATGGCGTGCGCCAGACCCACACCCTGCGCATCAGCATTCGCGCCCAGACCGATGAAAACGGGGAACTGACCGAGCGCAACCGCGCGTTGATGGCCGAGATTGAGGATCTGAAGCGCGGACTGATGGCCATCGAGGAACGGGCGCGCGCCGACATGGGCATGATTCGCCCGGACGAGACTTTTTACCGCCTGCTCGAAAAGCCCTTGTCGCCACAGGCGACTCCGAACAAACCTACGCCACCTGCCAAGCCCCCGGCCCCTACCGCCAAGCCCCCGGCCCCCGCCGCCAAACCCCCGGCCCCCGCCGCCAAACCCCCGACCCCCGCCGCCAAGCCCCCGGCCCCCGCTGCTAAACCGGCCACACCATGAGTAGCGCGCGTCATTGGGCGTTGATCCCCGCCGCTGGCGTTGGTAAGCGCATGGGTTCGGCCATCCCCAAGCAATATCTACCCTTGGTTGGCCGGTCGGTCATTGCCCACGCCCTCGCAACCCTGCTGGATCATCCGCACATTGCCGGCGTGGTCGTCGCCATCGGCGCCGAGGATGAATGGTGGCCAACGGTCGTCGCCGAACGGGCCGCCGCCAAGCCGCTGGTGACTGTCATTGGCGGCGCGGAGCGCTGCCATTCGGTATTGAACGGGCTGGAGGCATTGCGGGAGTGGGCTACGCCGAACGACTGGATTTTGGTCCACGACGCCGCCCGGCCCTGTCTGACCGCCGGGGACGTGGATCGGCTGCTGGAACTGGATGATGATCCGGTGGGCGGACTGCTCGCCGTGCCGGTGCGGGATACCCTGAAACAGACCGACGAGGCCGGGCGGGTCGCGGCGACGGTGGATCGTGCGCGGCTCTGGCACGCCCTGACCCCGCAGATGTTCCGGCTGGGGATGCTGCATGAGGCCCTGCGGGCGGCGCTGACGCGCGGCTTGCTGGTGACGGACGAAGCGGCGGCGATGGAAGCCGCCGGCTTCGCCCCTCGACTGGTCGAGGGGCGGGCGGACAATTTGAAAATTACCCGGCCGGAGGACCTGGCGCTGGCGGAGTTTTATCTCACCCGCCGGTCCACTGGCTGAATTCCGATCGGAGGATAACGCCATGCGCATCGGTCACGGCTTCGACGTGCACGCCTTCGGGCCGGGTGAGTTCATCACCTTGGGCGGGGTCCGCATCCCACACACCCATGGGCTGATCGCTCATTCCGACGGCGACGTATTGTTGCACGCGCTGTGCGACGCCTTGCTGGGCGCGGCGGGATTGGGAGATATCGGCCGGCACTTTCCCGACAGTAGCGCGGAATTCAAGGGCATCGACAGCCGCGTCCTGTTGCGGCGGGTCGCGGCCCTGCTGCGGGAACAGGGTCTGAGAGTGGGCAATGCGGACGCGACGATCATTGCCCAAGCGCCCAAAATGGCCCCGCGCATTTCCACCATGCGGGAAAACATCGCCGCCGATCTGGCCATTGCCCCGGACCGGATCAACGTCAAGGCCACCACCACCGAACGACTGGGCTACATCGGGCGCGGCGAGGGCATCGCCGTTCACGCCGTGGCGCTGCTGGTTTAAACGCCCGAAAGGGGGGAAAGCATCAACTACTCTTCTCGTCCCCCGCGAGAGCGGGATTGGGAACGAACGGTTCGCTGAGGTCTTCGTACAGCGCTTCTATCGGGCAGTCCAGATCGACGCTGTCCAGGCGCAGCCGTCCGCCGGAACCAATGCTATCGACCCACCATTGCCCGTCCCGCCGCCGATAAATCAAAACTCGAATTCGCTCCTGATCCACCAGCACGTATTCCCGCAGACTGTCGAGTTGCTGATAGGCGGCGAACTTGTCGCCCAGATCGTAGGATGCGGTGCTATCCGACAGTACCTCAACCACCAACGTCGGCGAGCGCTTGACCAGGCGGTCGGCGCGGTCGCTCTCGGCGCAAGTGACCTGAATATCCGGATAGAATCCACAATCCGCCGCGTCCACCCGCACCTTAACGTCAGCCATGTAGACCCGGCAGGGCGTGCCGCGCAAATGCTGGCGCAGCAGGGTAGTAAGATTCATTGAAATTTCATTGTGCCGGTCGGTGGTTCCAGCCATGGCGAACACTTCGCCACGCACGTATTCATGGCGCTCCGGCTGGCGTTGTTCCCATTCGAGATAATCGTCGTAGGTGAAGGCGGGGCGTTGCGCGAATTGAGGCATGGCGGCGCTCCAAAATGCAATTGTTGATCGTCAAAGCTTAGCATGACGGACCGACGCATCGGCGCACGGGCTAAACCGCGCGCTCCAAACAACCCGGAACATCACGATGTCCACTGAAACCCAGCACTTGATCCCCCTGCCCTTCGCCCATGATCAACCAATCTGGTCCGGTCGGCTGCGCGCCGTTCCCGAGGATTTTCAGGTCCGTGAGGAAATTCCCTTTACCCTGGACGGCACCGGCGAACACGTTTGGCTGTGGGTCCGCAAGCGCGACGTGAACACCGAGTGGGTGGCGCGGCGGCTGGCGGAATGGGCGGGCGTTTCACCCGGCGCGGTAAGCTACGCCGGCCTCAAGGACCGCCATGCCGTGACCGAGCAATGGTTCTCGGTGCATCTGCCCGGTCGGGCGGAACCGGACTGGTCCACCAACCCCGATCCCGATTTCACCGTGCTGAACGCGACGCGCCATTCCCGCAAGCTGCGGCGTGGCGCGCTGAGCGGCAACGTTTTCCGCGTCGTCATCCGCGACCTGGACGGCGAGCCGGCGGAACTGGCGGTGCGATTCCAGCACATCGCCGCGACCGGCGTCCCCAACTATTTCGGCGAGCAACGCTTCGGTCGGGAAGCCGGCAATCTGGAACGGGCCGAGGCGATGTTGCGCGGCGCGTTGAAAGTCCGCGACCGGCATCAACGCGGCCTGTATCTGTCCGCCGCCCGCTCGGCGCTGTTTAACGCCGTGCTGGCGCGGCGAGTGGTCGAGGGAACCTGGAATCAACCGCTGCCTGGCGAGGTGTTGATGCTGGATGGGAGTCACAGCAGCTTCGTGGTCGACGAGGTGGATGAAACCCTTCGTCAACGAGTGGCTGCCTTTGACCTGCATCCCACCGGACCGTTGTGGGGCGCTGGGGAGTTACGTAGCGGCGGCCCGGTTCGAGAATTGGAGGAAGAGGTGGCAGCCACGCTGCCGATATTCCGCGACGGACTGATGGCGGCGGGGCTGGACCAGGAACGACGAGCGCTGCGGTTGATGGTGCGCGACGCGAGGCTGGAATTTTTCGAGCCCCACGCCGCCGTGGTGACTTTCAAGCTACCGGCGGGAGCCTACGCCACCACGGTTCTGCGCGAATTGATCCAGCCATGGGCTTGAATGCGGCCAGATCGCGCGTTAACGTTCAACGTGACGATAGCTGACATGGTCTCGGCCTTCTCGTTTGGCCTGATAGACCAGGTTGTCCACCCGTTTCAACCACTGATCCAGGGTTTCAGGCGGGCGGTATTGGGCAACGCCGGTACTGATCGTGACCGGCCCCACTTCGGCGAAGGGCGACTGCCGCAACACCGTCCTTAACGTCTCCGCCAGCGCGATGGCGTTGGGCAACTCCGTTTCAGTCGCGAGAACCATGAACTCCTCGCCACCCCAGCGCACGAAAATATCGCTGTGGCGCAGGCGTTCCCGCACCAGCGCCGCGACCCCTTTCAATACCGCGTCACCCTGTTCATGGCCGAAGGTATCGTTGATCCGCTTGAAATGATCGATATCGAACATGATGAGTGATAGGGGACGGGCGTAACGCTGGACGCGGCTAACTTCCCGCTCCATCACCTGCAGCAGGTACCGCCGGTTGAACGCACCGGTGAGGGGATCGGTGATGGCCAGCCAGCGGAGCCTTTCCTCCAGGCGTTTCCGGTCGCTGATGTCCGCGACAATGCCACAGACGCGAGTGGGTAATCCTTGCGAGTCGCGTTCGATCACCTTGCCCCGGCTGAGGATCCAGATCCAGTCTTCATTCTTCCGCCGCAAGCGATACTCGCTCTGGTAACAGAGGGTGCGGCGTTCCAGATGCGCGTGCAAGGCGTCTCGAACCGCGGCTAGATCGCGAGGATGAATGTGTTGCTCCCACTCATGGTAGGAGAGTTGAAGCTGGCCCGGCCGACAACCCAACAGTTCGGCCCAGGGCCCGTTACAGATAATCGTGTCGGCGCGAACGTTCCAGTCCCACAAGCCCAGATCGGCGCCCCACAGGGCCAGTGCCAACCGCTCCTCACTTTCCTTGAGCCGGCGGTCGAGGGTGTGGCGGTGCAGCGCCATTTCCAGCGTCGCCAATAGCTCGCGATCGGCCACTGGCTTGATCAGGTAGCCGTAGGGAGCCGTCGCCTTGGCCTGTTCCAGTTGGGCGGTCTGGAAATAGGCGGTCAAATAGACAATCGGCACATCGAATTCAGCGCGGATATGCTCGGCGGCGGTCATGCCGTCCATTACGCCAGCCAGTTTGATGTCCATCAACACCAGGTCGGGCATCGCCACCGTCACGGCGGCTATCGCTGCCTCGCCCGAGGCCACCGGTTCTGGCACGGTGTAACCGACACGGGTAAGCATGTCTTGCAGGCGAGCGGCGATGATGCCGTCATCTTCAACGATCAGGATAGTTTTGCCGATCATGCGGGTCTATCCCTTTAGGTTGCCTGGAACCAAACCGTAGCGAAAAACAGGTTCCAGGGGCGCCATTAAGTTCAAGTTGCCCCCCAAGTTGATGCTGGCCCAACATGCGGACCAACCGCAGCCCGAGGGTGCGCGTGGTCGTCCAGTCCAGATCGCTGGGCAGACCCACGCCGTTGTCAGCGACCCTCAGCGTGTAGGTGGCACCGTCCCAATCCGCCGTGACGGCAATTTCGCGGGCGCTGGCTCCCAACCAAGGTCGGTGTCGAGGAAAAGCGTACTTGAGAGCGTTGATCACCAGTTCGTTGACGATCAGTCCGCAGGGAATCGCGGTGTCGAGGTCCAGGTAGACATCGGTTGCCGCCACTTTGAAGTGTATCGTGCCTTGTGGGTCGAAGGCATAGTGCAAACGCGTGGCCAGCGTTTGGAGGTACGCCTGAAAATCGATGCGATGCAGATTTTGGGACTGGTAGAGCATCTTGTGAACCAGGAACATGGAGTGGATGCGATTACCCAGTTCCTCCAACTGGTAGGCCGCTCCCTCCATCATGTCCTCCCGCTGCAACTCTAGCAGGTCGATGATGGCGGCAAGGTTGTTCTTGACCCGGTGATGCACTTCGCGCAGCAATGTTTCCTTCTCTTCAAGCAAGTGGCGCAGGGCTTCCTCCGTTTGCTTGAGGCGACTGATGTCCAGATTGATGCCCGCCCAGCAAACGATCTCGCCCCGCGCGTTTTTCACCGGTACGCCCCGCGCGAGGATAGCGTGATATTGCCCGTCCACCCGGCGGAAACGGTGCTCGATGTCCCAAATGCCCCCCGTGCGGATACATTCCTTCCAGGCCGCGATGGTGCGCTCGGCGTCGTCGGGGTGCAGCACATCTCCCCAACCGAAATTGGAGCACTGCTCCTGGGTGAGGCCAACCAACTTGAGAAAACTGTCGCTGGCGTAGATATTGCGGCCGTCCGGCGCGCAAATCCACACGCCATAGTCAATGGATTCACCAATCGCGCGGTAGATCGCCGCGCTTTCCCGCAATGCCTCCTCTGCCCGCTTGCGTGCGGTGATGTCCTGCACAAAACCGTGCCAGAGGATGCCGCCATCCGGTTCGTGGACTGGCATGGAGTGGCCTTCGACCCAAATCTCACCCTTGCTCGGGTGGCGCAATCGAAACTCGTCGCGCCAGGGGGTCATGGTCCGCGCGGACGCGATGATGCCCGCGTCAAGATGGCCAAGGTCGTCCGGGTGGATCATCGCCCACAGCGGCGCGGCGGATTCGGCCAGTTCTTCTGGACGCAAGCCGTACAGGTCATTAATGGCCGGGCTGGCATAGGGGAAGCAGGCACTGCCATCCGGCCGCAGGCGGAAGGAGCAGATGACGCCGGGCACCGTGGCGACAACCTTGGCAAAACGCTCCTTTTCGTCGCGAAGTTCCTCCATCATTTTTCGTAAGGAATTCTCGCTCGCGCGGATCGCCGCTTCGGCCCGTTTACGCTCGGAGATGTCCACAGCCACGACCTGGCACACCCAATCCGCGCCGGAGCGCGCGGCGACGCCATCCAGACGCAGATAGCGAGGCGGCGCACCCTCGCGGGTGAGGGTGATTTCGCAGTGTTCCTGGGTAGTTCTCGCCAGCATGCGCTCCAGAAAGGCGTTGAACGTGGGCTGGTCCGCCGCCGCCACGAAGATCCCCAATCGCCTTTCGATCAGGTGGGCGCGTTCCACCCCGAGCAGCGCCGCGCCGGCCAGGTTGACCGTCCGGATCGCTCCATCAGAGGCTAGGGTGAAGTAACCCACCGGCGCAAAGTTGTAGAGATCGGTATATTGCGCCAGGCTCCGTTCGAGCTGCTCGCGCAGTTCCAGCAGAGCATGGTTTTGCAGTTCCAGCTCGACTTGGTGGACCTGGAGTTTATGGAGAAGGCGGTGATTGTCCGCCTCGCTCGGCGGGTGACAAGTGGCAGCTTCCTGCTCCCGCAACCGCGCTTCCGCCTGCTGGCGCAGGGCAGCCTCCGCGGGGGGATCGGACTGTGGCTTCATGACGCGTCTCCGCCGACTTGATCCGACTCGGATTCCGGTTTGCGTCTGGTTCGCTCAGCTTGCAGCGCCGCCTGAGTAGCCGCCTGTTCCTGGGTTTTATCGGCGAGGTTCGCCAGTCGCGCCGCCAGTTTATCGCCCGCCCGCCGCAGCTCCTCCTCCAGCAGCTTCAGCGCGGTGATGTCGAAAAATGTCATGACCCCTCCGTCAATCTGGTTGTCCAGGGTGCGGTAGGGCATGATACGCGCGGTGAACCAGCGGCCATTTCGGCTCGTCACCGGCTTTTCGATGAAGACCAGCGTCCGCAGCACCTCCATTACGTCGTCCGCAAGCACCGGATATAGCGAATCCGAGGCGATATCGGTGATCGGCTGACCCACGTTAGTCGGGATTAACTTGATCAACCGGGCCGCTGGGGTGGTGAAGCGCCGTACGCGGAGCGCCTCGTCCAGAAACAAGGTCGCGATGTCGGTGCTGTTGAGCAGGTTCTTCACGTCGTTGTTGGCCCGCGACAGTTCTTTAAACTTGGCCTGCAACTCCTCGTTCAACGACTGCATTTCTTCCTTGGATGCAGTTAATTCCTCGTTGATGGACTGAAGTTCCTCATAGTAGATTGTAGCTCCTCGTTAGTGGACTGAAGCTCCTCCTGCAAAGGTTGCATCTCCTCGCAAGTGGTTTGCAAAGCTCCCCGCAATTGCTTCCTCGGGATTGGGCTTAGTCATCTTGCCACGCAGTTTGGTGGCTGGCGGCGTCGCCACGTTGTTCAGGGCCACCAGCAGTTTCCCGGTCCCCGACGTGGATGAAACGATCCGTCAGCAGGTCACTATGATGTACGGAACTTCCGTCGAGCGAACCTCTCGCCGCCCCACGCTTCCTGGATAACCACCGTTAGCATCTGTCTGGTCAGCCGCCAGCGTCCTGGAAAGGACGAAAAGCAGCTTCCCTGACGCGATTTCGGCGCATCCCGCCAGCGGTCCTGGTATGCCAAACTGATCATTTCAGGCTACCATGACGCATTCATCCCACCGGGATTTCCCGCATGGCCAAACGCACTCCCCTGTATGCCCGCCACGCCGCCCTGGGGGCACGGCTGGTGGATTTCGGTGGCTGGGACATGCCGCTGCATTACGGTTCGCAGCTTGACGAACATCACCGGGTGCGCCGCGCCGCCGGCCTGTTCGACGTGTCGCACATGACCATCGTGGACTTCGCCGAACCGGCGCCGACTCGCACCCTATTGCGCTATCTGCTCGCCAACGATGTCGACCGTCTGTATCCAGGCAAGGCGCTATATACCTGCCTGTTGAATGAGGCCGGCGGGGTGATCGACGATCTGATCGTCTACGACCGAGGCGCGGCTGGCTACCGACTGGTACTGAACGCCGCCACCCGCGACAAGGACCTGGCCTGGATCACGCCCATCGCCGAACGCTTCGGTGCGGCTTGGCGCGAACGCGACGACCTGGCGATGCTGGCGGTCCAGGGACCGGAGGCGCTGGCGAGACTGGAACCCGTGCTCGGTGTGACCACGGTCGCCGCAGTCCGCGCGCTCAAGCCGTTTCACGCCCTGGAAGCCAACGGCCTGTTCGTCGCCCGCACCGGCTACACCGGCGAGGATGGCGTGGAAATCTTGCCACCCGCCGCCGAAGCACCTGAGCTTTGGGACCGGATTCTCGCCGTCGGTGTCGCGCCCTGCGGATTGGGTGCCCGCGACACGCTGCGGCTGGAAGCCGGCATGAACCTGTACGGCAGCGACATGGATGAAACCACCACCCCGCTGGTTTCGGGGCTAGGCTGGACCGTGGCCTGGGAGCCAGTGGATCGCGACTTCGTTGGCCGCGCCGCGTTGGAACGGCAGCGGACCGTCGGCGTACCGCAAACCTTCGTCGGTCTGGTCTTGGAAGAGCGTGGCGTGCTGCGCGGCCACCAACCCGTCCATGCCGACGACCGCGAAATCGGCCAGATTACCAGCGGCACCTTCTCGCCCACCTTGAACCGCGCCATCGCTCTGGCACGGGTCGAGACCGGCGTCGGCGCGCGTTGTCAGGTGGAGATTCGTGGCAAGCGACTGCCGGCGCGGATGGTCAAGCCGCCGTTCGTCCGCCATGGCCGTGTTTTGATCGAATGACCCCTCCCTCGAACCGTTGTTGAGGAACCGAGCATGAGCAGCATCATTCCCGCCGATCTGTATTACACCGAATCCCACGAATGGGTGCGTTCCAACGACGATGGCACCGTGACCGTGGGCATCACCGACCACGCACAGCATCTGCTCGGCGATTTGGTCTTCGTGGAAATCCCGGAAGTGGGCCGAGCCGTGACCGTCGCCGAAAGCTGCGCGGTGGTCGAGTCGGTCAAGGCTGCCTCGGATGTGTACAGCCCGCTGGATGGCGTCGTCGTGGAAGTGAACGACGCCCTGGCCGACAACCCGGAACTGATCAACGAGGACCCATACGGCCAAGGCTGGATTTTCCGGCTCAAGACCACCGCCGCGCTGGATAGGTTACTGGACGCCAGGGGCTACGAAGCCGTCGCCGTCGCCGAGGACGAGGACGAAGCGTCCCTGGCCAATCCCAAGTTGACCGGCTGACACGGGACCCGCCGGCCATGCCCTTCATTCCCCATACCCCAGCCGACGTTGAGGCGATGCTGGCCGCGATTGGCGCCCCAAGTCTCGAAGCGCTATTCGACGAAATTCCCCCGGCGCTGCGAATTGGTCCATTGCCGGCTCTACCAGAGGGGTTGAACGAGTTGCAGGTGACCCGGCTGCTGGAAGCGCGGGCGGCGGACGCGCCCCGCCCGCTGTGCTTCCTGGGCGCGGGCGCCTACGAGCATCACATTCCGGCGGCGGTCTGGGAAATCGCTGGTCGCGGCGAGTTTTACAGCGCCTATACCCCCTATCAGCCGGAAGCGAGTCAGGGCACCTTGCAGGTGCTTTACGAGTACCAGAGCATGATGGCCAGCCTGACCGCGATGGACGTTTCCAACGCCTCGCTGTACGACGGCGCCTCGGCGCTAGCCGAGGCGCTGCTGATGGCGGTGCGCGCCAACCGCAACGCCAAATCCAAGCGGATTCTGGTTCCGCGTACCTTGCATCCATTGTATCGGCGGACCGTTCACGCCATTGTCCACAACCAGGACATCGAAGCAGTGGAGTTGCCCTACAATCCGGCCGGCGGCCATACCCCGGTCGAGGCGCTCGCCCCTCATGCCGGACAGGATTTCGCGGCGCTGGTCATCCCACAGCCCAATTTCTTCGGGGTACTGGAGGATGTGGATTCATTGACCGACTGGGCACATCGCAATCAAATGCTGGCGGTCGCGGTGGTCAACCCCACGGCCCTGGCCATCCTCAAGCCGCCGGGCGAATGGGGCGAAACCGGGGCGGACATCGTCTGCGGCGACGGTCAACCGTTGGGTTCGCCGCTGAGTTCGGGCGGGCCGTATTTCGGGTTCCTGTGTTGCCGGCGGGAACTGGTGCGGCAAATGCCGGGCCGACTGGTGGGCCGCACCGTCGACCTGGACGGCAAGCCCGGCTTTACCTTGACGCTCCAGGCCCGCGAGCAGCACATTCGCCGTTCCAAGGCCACGTCCAACATCTGCACCAACCAGGGCTTGATGGCGACCGCCGCCACGCTGTACCTGTCGCTGCTGGGTCCGCGCGGGCTGGAACAGGTCGCCGCCGCTTGCCACGCCAATACGCGGGCGCTGGTGGAGCGGCTAACGCAACTTCCCGGCGTGGAACGGGTTTTCGACCGGCCAGTGTTCCATGAAGCGGTGCTGAAACTGCCGCGCCCAGTCAACGAAGTATTGGACAGTTTGCTGGCGCGCGGCATTCTCGGCGGCTTCGATTTGCGCGGCGAGTATCCCGGACTGGGCAACGCATTGTTGGTTTGCGCCACCGAAACTCGGAACGAAGCGGATTTGCAGCAGTACGCGGCGGCGCTGGCGGAGGTGGTTTAGCCGCACGGAAATGCCCCTGGCTTGCTCGGCGCATCGAGCTGACTCAAACCGATGGGTGGCGAGCCAGCCCGCTACCGGCTGCCACGCCGCGTGTGAGCGATCAGCACCGCCACCGCGCAGGACGCCATGCGGGTGCGGACGTTGTCGGCGCGACTGGTCAGGATGATCGGCGCCCGCGCGCCCAGCACGATGCCGGCGGCGTCGGCTTGCGCCATGAAGGTGAGCTGCTTGGCCAGAATGTTGCCCGCTTCCAGATCGGGCACCAGCAGGATGTCGGCGTCGCCCGCCACTTCGGACTTGATCCCCTTGATCTCCGCCGCCACCTTGCTGATGGCGTTGTCCATCGCCAGCGGACCGTCCAGCAACCCGCCGACGATTTGCCCCCGGTCGGCCATCTTGCACAGCGAAGCGGCCTCGGTGGTGGAAGCGATCTTGACGCTAATGGTTTCCACCGCCGACAGAATCGCCACCTTGGGTTTCTCAATACCCAGAATCCGGGCCAGATCGATGGCGTTCTGGCAAATGTCGCGCTTGTCGTCGAGCGCGGGGTAGATGTTGATCGCGGCGTCGGTGACCAGCAGCAACTTGTGATAGGACGGCACGTCCATGCAGAACACATGGCTGATCCGGCGCTCGGTGCGAATCCCGGTCTCGGCGCGCATGGCTTCGTGCATCAGTTCGTCGGTGTGCAGACTCCCCTTCATCAACACCTCCGCCTGGCCATTGCGTACCAGTTCCACCGCCTTGGCGGCGGCGGCGTGGCTGTGCGGGACATCCACGATCTCGAAGGGGCCGATGTCGATCTGGTATTTATCCGCCGTGGCGCGAATCTTGTCCGCCGGCCCGACCAGGATCGGCAGGATCAGACTGGCCTCCGCCGCCTCCACCGCGGCGGTGAGCGAGGACTCGTCGCAGGGATGGGCGACGGCGGTGACAATGTCGGGCAGCGGCGCGCAATACTCGATCAGCCGATTGAATTTGTCGTGGGTCTGAACCGCCATCGAGGCCAACTCTGGCCGTGGCGTAGTGATTTTCTCCGCCGGCGCGATCACCTCGACCGTCGCTTCCATCACGGTCTCGCCCTGCTGGTTGACGGCGGCGCAAGCGAACACCACGATTCTGCGGTCCGGGCGCTTTTCCCGTACCTCGGCGGTCAGGGTCAGGGTGTCGTTCAGATACACCGGCCGCAGGTAGCGGAACGACTGGGCGGCGAACACGCTGCCTGGACCCGGCAACTGGCACCCGAACAGACCCGACAGCAGGCTGGCCGTCCACATGCTGTGGCCAACCCGTTGCCCGGCCTGATACTGGCGAGCGAATTTCTCGTCCAGGTGGGTCGGATTCAGGTCGCCGGTCAGCGTGGCGAACAGTTGAATGTCCAGCGGCTTCAGGGTGCGGGTCAGGCTGGCCTTCTCGCCGATCTCAATTTCGGCGAAAGTGCGGTTGGTGATGGTGTCGGCGTGCATGGCGATTCCTCCCAAGGCGGGCGTTGCGAGGCGCAGTTCAGCGATTCGATAACCGTTTCAATTCTAGCTCGTTTTGCATTGCAACATTCACTACCATTGGAGTTCGATCCCATGATCGTCAATGCGGGCCATCTGTTCGCGGGCATCCCGACCGCTCTGCCGGCGGAACGGTTCGACCTCCTTTTGCGCACTGGCGGTTGTCGGCTGGAACGCATCGTTTCCATCGGTCACGCCACTCCACCCGGCGAATGGTACGATCAGGCTGAAGATGAATGGGTCGCGTTATTGCAGGGTCGGGCCGAGTTGCGGTTCGCCGACGAAGAGGCCCCGCGTATCCTGACGGCGGGCGACTACGTCTGGATTCCGGCGCATCGCCGGCATCGGGTGGAATGGACCAGCCACGATCCACCGGCGGTCTGGCTGGCGCTGCATCTTGAAGGCCACGACAATATCCGATGATTCAGGTTGGTTTCAGCTTCATCTTGCAAAATGACGGACCCGTGGCATGATTAACCCTATCGGACTTAATTTGGTCAAAAATCGGGGGGATAGACGAATGAACAAACCATTGGCGATGATCTTGGTGGGTGGAGTTTTGAGCGTGGGCGCGCTGACAATCGCCAGCGCGGCCGATCCAAAGCCGCAGGATGTGGTCGAGTATCGGAAATCCGTTTACACAATCATCGGTTGGAATTTCAAGCCCATCGGCGCGATGGTCAAGGGTGAAGTTCCGTTCGACGCCGCCGCCGTGGCCCGTCACGCCCAGTACGTCGAGATGATGAGCAAGGCGGCCCCCGAGGGTTTTTCGAAAGGCACCGGCCCGGATGTGGTGAAGGATACCGAGGCCAAGCCGGAAATCTGGACGAAATGGAGCGAGTTCGAAACCAAGATGACTAATTTCCAGCAGGAAGCCACCAAGCTGGCCGAGGTCGCCAAGAGCGGCAAGGAAGCGGACATCAAGGCTCAATTCGGCAAGACCGCCGAAACCTGCAAGGCTTGCCATAAGGAATTCAGGAAGGATTGATCGTTTCGCGGGTTGTCGAACTCAAAGGCCATGCTTCGGCATGGCCTTTGTCGTTTCTGTCGCCGCTCAACGCACCAGCAGCCAAACCGCCACGACCGCGACCGCCAGCGCCACCAGTCCTCGCCATGGGTTGACGATGCGCGGCGCCGAACCGGTCTGTGCCGGTGGCAGGCGTTTGAAACCGCTCAGCATCGGGTGAATCAGATTCTCGCGTTTGACCAGCAGGTAGAACAATACCGCCGAAAGGTGGACAACGATCACCAGCAACAGCAGATTGAAATTAAGTTTGTGGATCGTGGTCAGCCAGTCGCTGGTCTCTTTCGATACCCAGGCGTACAGCGGCCCCTCGATCATGATGTCGTCATTGGCGAACAGACCGGTGCCGGCCTGGACCAGCAGCAAAACCAGCATCGCTACAATGGACCAGGCGCCCAGGGGATTGTGACCTAAATAGTGTGGCGTTTCGCCGCGCAGCAGCGCCTTGACGTACTCCAAAGCCGCGCTAGGGCCGCGCACGAAACCACTGAAGCGCGCGGTGTCGCTGCCCACGAATCCCCAGATCAGGCGAAACAGCACCAGCGCCAGCACCGCATAGCCGCCCCGGACGTGCCAGCTCATGGTGCTGCTTTCCTCGGCGGTCAGCCATTGCGCGATCATGAGCGCCACCAGGGACCAGTGGAACAGCCGGGTCGGCAAATCCCATACTATAACTTTATGAGTTATATCATTTTTTTCTGACATGATGCTCACCTCGCTCAACGGTGCACTCGCGAAAAACGTTCCGACTTCATTTTTGATGAACTTGGGCCACCTCACAACCACCACAACATTTCGACGCCTCTGTCAAAATCAAGAGAAATTGTTAATATTAATGTAAAGTATTGTTTCCTTGTTTCCCCAAGACTAATTCAATTCATTTTAAAAACAAAGTGTTGCGAGGCTTGACGATATGATTCCGCAGCCAATCTACGAGCTTTTGCCTTATTTGTATATGCTGGCAGGGTTGATCACGTTATTCGCCTTGGATAATATTCCAGGAAAGCTGTGCGGCGTGATCCTGATCATCGCGGGCGTGATCATCCAGCAAATCCGAGCTCGGGCCCGCGGCAAGAAGTTGATCCATTCGGCGAACGTGGGGCGCGATCCCCGATCGGGCCGACCCGCCGCTAATGCCGGGCGTGAACCCGCCTCCAGAAGATCCTTGCCTGACCGCTCCTCCAAGCGGCCATAAAACTATCCACCCATCCATGAACGTGCAATCCACCGAACGGTTCGAACGGCGACTGAGTCGCCCGGCCTCCCCAGGGAGCGCCGGGGTCTTGCTGTCGCCGTTCATTCCCATGAACCGTTTCGAGGATTGCTCCCATGTCTGACCTGTATCGATCCTGCGTCTTCCACGTTTCTGTCAGCGTTCGTCCCCCCATTTTCGCGCCTACCCTCTCCCTCACCCTGCCGCGACTAAGCCGCGGTCGTCAGGCCTAGCGGCGGCCTGGCGGCCGGATTCGCGCCGCGTTCGTGCTTGAAAACACGCCATACCCTAGTAATTTGTCGAGAGAGGAATTTTCCCATGCGCGTTGACGCCACCCAAAAGTATCGACCCTTTCCACCCATCCAATTGCCGAACCGGCAGTGGCCGTCGCAAACCCTGACTCAAGCTCCAATCTGGTGCAGCGTGGATTTGCGCGACGGCAACCAGGCGCTGATCGAGCCGATGGGCACCGACCGCAAGCGCCGCATGTTTGAATTGCTGGTTCAGTTGGGTTTCAAGGAAATCGAGGTTGGCTTTCCCGCCGCCTCGCAAACCGATTTCGATTTCGTCCGCTATTTGGTCGACCACCGGCTGGTCCCCGACGACGTGCGCGTCCAAGTCCTCACCCAGTCGCGCGAGCACCTGATCCGTCGCAGCTTCGAGGCGTTGCGGGGCGTGAAAAAGGCCATCGTCCATCTTTACAACTCCACTTCGCCGATCCAGCGGCAAGTCGTGTTCGGGTTGGACAAGGCCGGGATCATGGACATCGCCGTCTCCGGCGCCCGGTTGATGCGGGAGATCGCCGCCGAACATCCCGCCACCGAGTGGACCTTCGAGTATTCCCCGGAAAGCTTCAGCGCCACCGAACTCGACTTCGCCCTGGAAGTCTGCGAGGCGGTGGTCGAAGTTTGGCGGCCGACGCCGGAACGTAAGGTGATTCTCAACCTGCCGGCAACCGTGGAAATGGCCACCCCCAATGTCCACGCCGACCAGATCGAATGGTTCTGCCGTCATCTGAGCCGGCGCGATTCGGTATCGATCAGCGTCCATCCACACAATGACCGCGGCACCGCCGTCGCCGCCGCCGAGTTGGCGCTGCTGGCCGGCGCCGACCGGGTCGAGGGAACCTTGTTCGGCAACGGCGAGCGTACCGGCAACGTGGACATCGTGACCCTGGCGTTGAACCTCTTCACTCAGGGTGTGAATCCGAAGCTGGATCTGTCCGACATCAACGCCGTGGTCCGCGCCGCTGAGTACTGCAACCAGTTGCCGGTGCATCCACGCCATCCCTACGCGGGCGAACTGGTGTTCACCGCCTTTTCCGGCTCGCATCAGGACGCGATCAAGAAAGGCCTGGCCGCGAATGCCGGTAGCGCGCTTTGGGACGTGCCCTATCTGCCGATCGACCCGACCGACGTGGGCCGCACCTACGAGGCGGTGATCCGGATCAACAGCCAGTCCGGCAAGGGAGGCATCGCCTACTTGCTGGAGAAGGATCACGGGCTGCGCCTGCCGCGCCGCTTGCAGATCGAGTTCAGTCAGGTGGTGCAGGGCATCGCCGACACCACCGGCAAGGAACTCACCTCGACCGACATCTGGGTGGCCTTCGAGGCGGAGTATCTACAACCGGCCGAGCTGTACCGCCTGGTCGAGTACCGCGCCATTCCCGACAGCCATGCCAGCGGGATGTGCAAACTGACGGCGACGGTCCGCGAACGCGGGCGGGAGCGGCTGATTTCCGGTAAGGGCAACGGTCCCATCGACGCCTTCACCGACGCCCTGAACCGGCATTGCGGACTGGACGCTCGGGTGGTGGATTATCACGAGCACGCCATCGGTACCGGCGCCAACGCCAACGCCGTGTCCTACGTCGAAGTCCGCATGGACGGCGAGCCGGCCACGCAATTCGGCGTCGGCATCAATGGCAACATCGTTACCGCCTCGTTGAATGCGGTGGTCAGTGCCGTCAACCGGGGATCGCGGCAGACGTCAACCACGGCGGAAAGCCGCGAACAATCGCGACGGATCGTGGGCCTGGGCGGTTGACGCGCGCCAAAAAAATGGGGTGGAGCGAACGCCGCTGGGCTCGCCCCACCCCCAATCCACGCGCTTCCGTTCGCTGACCCCGTTGTCGCTGCTCAAAAAATCGATAGCCCCACCGCAAGCCATTCCTGACAACCCAGATGCCTTGTCCCTGGACCCGCGAACCGCTTGGTCCCAAGCACTGGTTGAGAGTTGGGCCGGACGCACGATAGTCTAAGCAAAGGACGGGCCATGATTTCATGGCTTCGAAAAACAGGATTTTTCCTTTTGGTAACTGGTTTTGAGCAGGTTCCGGTCCACAATGACCGCTTGGAACCGGTTCAACATGAACCGCACTCCATTCCAAAATGAACGCAATCCAACTGGCTCAATTGCGCATCGCCACGAGCGCCGGGCTGTTCTATGCTTAAAATGCAGCGCGCCCGCGCGTCCTGAAACCTGGGAGGAATCTCCAATGTGCAACGTCTGTGGTTGTGGCGGGGGAGAAATCCGCGTCGAGGAACACCCGTTCCCCGAACATGGGCACGATCACGCCCATCCTCATGGCGACGGCCATTCTCACGCTCACCCGCGCGACCCTAGCTGGGTTCACGCCTCTGTTGCCGCCTTTGCCCAGGCGCCCGCCGCCGATTCGACCCGACTGCTGCGGCTCGAACAGGATCTGCTGGCCTACAACCAGGGCTTCGCCGACGCTAACCGGCGGCTGTTCGAAACGCGAGGCTTGCTGGCGTTGAATCTGGTGTCCAGCCCCGGTTCCGGCAAGACCAGCCTGCTGGCGCGGACCCTGGAGGCCTTGCGGGAGGAAATGCCGCTGGCGGTAATTGAGGGCGACCAGCAAACCAGCCGTGACGCCGACCGCCTCCGCGCCACCGGCGTACCAGCGATTCAGGTGAACACTGGCAAGGGTTGCCATCTCGATGCCCACATGATCGGCCATGCTTTCGAATCCCTGACGTTGCCCGAGGGCGGCGTGCTTTTCATCGAAAACGTCGGCAATCTGGTGTGCCCGGCCGGTTTCGATCTGGGCGAGGCACACAAGGTAGTTGTGCTCTCGGTCACCGAGGGGGAGGACAAGCCACTCAAATATCCGAACATGTTCGCCGCCGCCGATCTGCTCCTGCTCAACAAGATCGACTTGCTGCCGCATCTGGATTTCGATGTGGAGCAATGTCTGGAATACGCCCGGCGCACCAATCCCGATCTCGCCGTCCTGCAACTGTCGGCCCGCACTGGGGCAGGCATGACCGACTGGCTGGACTGGTTACGGATCGAACGACGCGCGGCGCTTCGACGGCAAGTCGAACGCCTGGAGGCGCGGTTGGCCGAGGCCCGCGCTCGGCTGGAAGCATGAGCGACTGAACGAAATTGCAATGGCGGAGCCCCTCTCCAGCGTTGCCGCCGAACCGATCAGTCGGCTGGCGATCCGCATTCGCGGCCAAGTCCAGGGGGTCGGGTTCCGACCCTTCGTTTATCGGCTGGCCCACGACTTGAGATTGGGCGGCTGGGTGCGCAATGACGCCACCGGAGTTGCCATCGAGGCGCAGGGATCGGCGACGGCATTGGAGCGATTTCTGACCGCGCTGCGCCAACCACCGCCGCTGGCTCGGATCGACGAATTGCGAGCCACGACCCTGCCGACGCGCGTTGGGCCAGAAAATTTCCGCATTCACGCCAGTCACGCTGGTCCGGTGCTGGCGGAAATCACCCCCGATGTGGCGGTCTGCGCCGCTTGCCTGGCCGAATTGTTCGATCCCGCCGACCGCCGCTACCGCTACCCCTTCATCAACTGCACCCACTGTGGCCCGCGTTACACCATCACTCGCGCCCTGCCCTACGACCGGCCCAATACCAGCATGGCTGGCTTCCCGCTCTGCCCGAATTGCGCACGCGAGTACCACGATCCCACCAACCGCCGCTTTCACGCCCAGCCGGTGGCCTGCCCGGTGTGCGGGCCGCGCCTGAGTTTGCGCGATGCCCAGGGAAACCTGGTGGCCGTCGCCGATGCCTTCGCCGCCACGCTGGAGCGATTGCAAGACGGAGCGATCATGGCGCTCAAAGGGTTGGGCGGTTTCCATCTGGCCTGCGATGCCCGCAACGCCGCCACGGTCGCCCAGTTGCGCCGGCGCAAGCAGCGCGAGGCCAAACCGTTCGCGGTCATGGCTGCCAATCTGGCCTCGTTGACACCGTGGGTTGAGGGCAACGAACACGAACAACAGCTGCTGGAAGCGCCGGGACGGCCCATCGTGCTGTTGCGCCAACGGGCGGGCGTGAATGTCGCGTTGGCCGGGGTCGCGCCCGGCATGGACCGGCTTGGCGTGATGCTGCCTTACACACCGCTGCATTACCTGCTGTTTCATCAAGCCGCCGGTCGGCCCGACAGTGACGGCTGGCTGGCGCAGCCCTGGCCGCTGTTGCTGGTGATGACCAGCGCCAACCCCAGCGGCGAACCTTTGGTGATCGATGACGAGGAAGCCTTCGCCCGACTGGCCGGCATCGCCGACGGTTTTCTCACCCACGACCGCGCCATCGTCGCTCGCTGCGACGACAGCGTGCGGTTCTGGCGCCCCAGCGGAGCGGCGTTCGTGCGCCGGGCGCGGGGCGAGGTTCCGCGCCGCATCGCCCTGCCCGCCGCCGGTCCGCCGGTGCTAGCCTGCGGCGGCTGGCTGAAAAACACGATCTGTCTAACCCGCGACGCCCAGGCGTATTTGTCGCCGCATATCGGCGACCTCGACAATGCCGCCGCCTGCCGTGCTTTGGAGGAAACGGTCGAACGGCTGCTGGATACCCTGCGCATCACGCCGGAGCGAGTGGTTTGCGACCGCCACCCGGATTTTTTCAGCAGCCGCTTCGCCGCCGTGTTCGCCGCCGAACGGGGTCTGTCCCACGTGACCGCGCAACATCATCACGCTCACATCGCCGCCATCGCCGCCGAGCACAGCTTGAATCGGCCGCTGCTGGGGCTGGCGCTGGACGGCGTCGGCTTGGGTGACGACGGGGGTCACTGGGGCGGGGAATTGCTGTGGGTGGATGGGGCGAGTTACCGGCGCTTAGGTTCCCTGCGGCCGTTGCCCCTGCCTGGCGGCGACCGCGCCGCCCGCGAGCCGTGGCGCATGGCCGCCGCTGTGTTGCATGCGCTGGGTCGGGGCGAAGAAATCCCGCGCCGCTGGCCCGGACCGCTGGCGGAGCCGGTTCGCCGCCTGCTGGAACGGGAGGACGAGGCCCATTGCCCCCTCACCAGCAGCGCCGGGCGGCTGTTCGACGCCGTCGCCGCCCTCCTGGGCGTGCGCCGGATCAGCGACTACGAAGGTCAGGCGGCCATGGAATTGGAAGCGCTCGCCGCAACCCACGGTCCCGCCGCGCCGCTCGCCGATGGCTATCGTTTGACCGAAAGCGGTCAACTCGATCTGCTGCCACTGCTGGCTTGGCTAGCCGATCAGACCATCGAACCCACGCTGGGCGCGGCCCAGTTCCACGCCACGCTGGCGTTGGCCTTGGCGGACTGGGTCGCGCGCGCCGCGCGGCGAGAAGCGGTGACCGACATCGCGCTGGGCGGCGGCTGTTTTCTCAATCGCCTGCTCAGCGTTCAGACGCGCGCCCGACTGGAGCAAAACCACTTGTGCGTTCACGAAGCCCATCAGGCGCCGCCGAACGATGGCGGTCTCAGTCTGGGGCAGGCGTGGATCGCGATGCAGGTTTCCATTTGAAACCACCTCTCCGACCCGAGGTTCCCAACCATGTGTCTAGCCATTCCCGCGCAAGTCGTCGAAACGCCGGATGCCGAAACCGCCGTGGTGGAGTTGGACGGTATCCGCAAGTCCATTTCCACCGCCCTGCTGGACGAAGTGACGGTGGGCGATTACGTCATCGTCCATGTCGGCTACGCGCTTGAACGTTTGAACGTGACCGAAGCCGAGGCCACCTTGCGTCTGTTCGCCGAACTGGCGGCCAGCGCGACCGAGACATCGCTCCCATCAATTAAACCGCTTTGAGCTTAAGGAGTTGATTTCATGAAAGCCGTCATCCTTGATCAACTCGGTGGTCCCGAGCAGTTACGCATCGGCGATGTCGCCACCCCGGAACCGAGTCCGGGCCAAGTCCGGGTACGCCTCCACGCCTCGGCGCTCAACCGCCGTGATGTCTGGATCACGCTCGGCCAGTATCCAGCCATCCGGCTACCCTGCACCACGGGTTCGGATGGCGCCGGGGTGGTGGACAAGCTTGGCCCCGAAGTCCCAGCGGACTGCCTGGGCCGGGAGGTGGTGATTTATCCCGCCTACGACTGGGGCGCGGACCCACGCTTTCCCGGCCCCACTTTTCGGGTGTTGGGGATGCCGGACCCCGGCACTTTCGCCGAATACATTTGCGTTCCCGTCGGCCACGTGTTTCCCAAGCCGGCGTTCCTGAGCTGGGAACAGGCCGCGGCCATCCCGCTGGCCGGTCTGACCTCCTGGCGGGCGCTGATGACGCAAGGGGCGGCGCGGACTGGGGAAACGGTGTTGGTCACCGGCATCGGCGGCGGCGTGGCGACCTTCGCCTTGAAATGGGCAGTGGCGTTGGGCGCGCGGGTCTTCGTGACCAGCGGCGACGAAACCAAGCTGGAACAGGCCCGGCGGATGGGGGCGGCGGGCGGCGTCAACTATCGGGCGGGCGACTGGGACAAGCAACTGGCCAAAATGACCGGCGGCGTGGATGTAGTCATCGACGGCACCGGTGGTCCGGCCTTCAAGGGCTGCTTCTCGGTGCTCAAGCCGGCCGGCCGGTTGGTGATCTACGGCGCGACCGCCGGCAACCCGCCCACGGGATTGGAAATGGCCAAGTTGTTCTTCCGGCAGGCGCGCATCATCGGTTCCACCATGGGCTCGCCGGATGAATTCGCGGCCATGCTGCGCTTTGTCGAAGCTCATCGGATCGAGCCCGCGCTGGATCGGGTATTCGCGCTCGATGAAGCGGTCGTTGCCCATCAGCGACTGCTGGCGGCCGAACAACTGGGCAAGATCGTGTTGCGACATGGTGGCGAAACCACCTAAAAGTTGGCTGTCGCAGTTTTTCATCCTGGTTTTTGTGGCTTGAAACGCTACTTAACAACTTGCTCGCATAACCTATTGCCCACCTTATGCGAAAATTTTTAAATTGCTTGACGCAGTGCAATATGATCTTTATACTGCAATGCAGCATTCATCTTGAATGCTATTCGATTCACCTGTCCTCATGGGTGGATGCGGATTGAATTATCCTCCTTTGGTGGTTCCTTGCCGAGGCAACTAGTTTGCCTCGGCTTTTTTGTTGCGCCGCAAAAAATCACTTGACGCACCGCAACAAAACCGCTTACCTTATGCGCTAGACATCGTTCGGATGTTGTTCTTCTCCAACCTTCCTTTGGTGGTTATTGGCCGGGATCTCGCATCCCGGCTTTTTTTATGTTGCGGGATGGGATTAGCGCCGGGAACTTTCCGGATATGAAGGTTCCGATACCAGACAAATCGTTCCTCCATCCGCATCTCTCGCCTCATACCGATGACACCCCCACCGCGCCGTTCGATTCCATTACTGGGTAAACCGCTGTTGTTCGCCGTCAGCCTGCTGCCGTTGGCCTGGATGGTCTGGCTGGGCTGGCAAAACCAGCTAGGCGCCAACCCGGTCGAAACCCTCAGCCACCGTACCGGCGACTGGAGCCTGCGCTTCCTGCTGCTAACCCTGGCGGTGACGCCGCTACGACGGCTGACCGGCTGGAACTGGTTGCAACGATTTCGGCGGATGCTGGGCCTGTTCGCGTTTTTTTACGTCTGCCTGCACTTTGGCGTGTACCTGGTTTTCGACCAGTTTTTCGACTGGCAGGCCATCGTGGCGGATATCACCAAACGACCTTACATCACGGTGGGATTTACCGGCTGGCTGCTGCTGATCCCGTTGGCGGTCACTTCCACCAGCGGGATGATCAAGCAACTGGGACGCAACTGGCAACGGCTACACCGGCTGGTTTACCTGATCGGCGCGCTCGGTGTGCTGCACTATCTGTGGCTGGTCAAGGCCGACATCACCGAACCACTGATCCATGGGGGGGTGCTGGCGGCGTTGCTGGGCTATCGGTTGTGGTGGTGGCAAACCCATTCGACTCCGATCCGTCGCGCCGCGTTGCCGGTTAAAACCGTCTGAAGGTCACGTAAGGCGAGAAGCCACTGAATTTTAAGAAGCTCACTCTGTCACGGCGACTCGTTCCACCCGCTGAAAGCCACGCGGCAACGGCTTGCCCCGACGGCCCCGTTCCCCAACGTAATTTTCCAAATCGGCGGGCTTGAGTTTCAAATCCCGCTTGCCGGCGGTCAGCACGAGGCCCCGTCCCGGCGGGACGAGGGTCAGGATCGTCAACCGCTCCTCGCTCGGCGCATCGAGAATCTTGTTGCCCTTGCCCTTGGGCAGGCGCGGCAATTCCTTGACGGGGAACAACAATAATCGACCACCGCTGCCCACCGCCACCAGTCGGTCGGTTTCCACTCCCGTAACCGGCAGAGGCGGCAGGATGCGTGCGCCGTCCGGCACGGTCAGCACCAGTTTACCGGCCTTGTTGCGACTCGTCAGATCGTCGAACGCACAGAGAAAACCGTAGCCGGCGTCGGTCGCCAACAGGTAAAGGTCCTCGGCGTTGCCCAACAGGACGCTGACGAAATTGGCCCCGTCCGGCGGACTGAGCTTGCCGGTCAACGGTTCGCCGTAGCCGCGCGCCGAAGCCAGCCCCGCCACCGGCAAGGTGTAAGTCCGTCCGGTGCTGTCCAGGAAAACCGCCGATTGATTGCTGCGGCCCTGCGCCTGGGCCAGGAAACCATCGCCGGATTTGTAGTTCAGCGCCTCGGCGTCGATCTCGCGTCCCTTGGCCGCCCGCACCCACCCTTTTTGCGACAGCACCACCACCATCGGTTCGCTTGGGGTCAGGCTGGTCTCGTCCAGCGCTTGCGCCGGCCGCCGCTCCACCAGCGGACAGCGCCGAGGATCGGCGTAGCGTTTGGCGTCGTCCTGAATCTCCTTGCGAATCAGCGTCTTCAACCGCTTTTCGGAACCGAGCAGCAGTTGCAGTTGCTCCTGCTCCTTGCGCAGTTCATCCTGCTCGCCGCGCAGTTTCATTTCCTCCAGGCGGGCCAGATGGCGCAGTTTGGTCTCCAGAATGGCCTCCGCCTGGGCGTCGGACAGTTGGAAGCGCGCCATCAACACCGGCTTGGGCTTGTCCTCAACGCGCAGGATGCGAATCACTTCGTCCAGATTGAGATAGGCGATCAGCAAGCCGTCGAGAATGTGCAATCGCTGCTCGACCTGGCCGAGTCGATGTTCCAGCCGGCGCCGCACCGTGATGACGCGATAGCGCAGCCACTCTTCCAGAATCTGCTTGAGGTTCTTGACCCGCGGCCGACCGTCCAACCCGATCATGTTCAGGTTGACCCGGTAGTTCTTTTCCAGGTCGGTGGTGGCGAACAAATGATCCATCAACAGGTCCACATCCACCCGGTTGGAACGGAGCGCCAGCACCAGTCGGGTCGGGTTTTCGTGATCGGATTCGTCGCGCAAGTCCTCGACCATCGGCAATTTCTTGTCGCGCATCTGGGTGGCGATCTGCTCCATGATCCGCGCCCCGGACGTCTGATGCGGTAGAGCGGTGATGATCACGTCGCCGTTCTCCCGCTCGAACCGGGCGCGCATCCGTACCGCGCCGTTGCCGGTCTGGTAGAGCTTGCGCAGTTCCTCGCGGGGGGTGACGATTTCCGCGCCACCGGGAAAATCCGGCGCGGGCACCAGTTCGTACAGAGCTTCCACGCCGCAGTCGGGATGGTCCAGCAGGTAAACGCAAGCGGCGGCGACTTCGCCGAGATTGTGCGGCGGGATGTCGGTGGCCATGCCGACGGCGATGCCGGTCGCGCCGTTCAGCAGCACGTTGGGCAAACGAGCCGGCAACAACACCGGTTCGTCCAGCGTGCCATCGAAGTTGGGGGTCCAATCGACCGTGCCCTGGCCGAGTTCCGCCAGCAGCACCTGGGCGAACGGCGACAGCCGCGCCTCGGTGTAGCGCATGGCCGCGAAGGATTTGGGATCGTCCGGCGAACCCCAGTTGCCCTGCCCGTCCACCAGCGGATAGCGGTAGGAAAACGGTTGGGCCATCAACACCATCGCTTCGTAGCAGGCCAGGTCACCGTGGGGGTGATACTTACCTAAAACGTCGCCGACCGTGCGGGCGGATTTCTTGTGCTTGGCGCCGGCGTTCAAACCCAATTCGGACATGGCGTAGACGATGCGCCGCTGCACCGGTTTCAACCCGTCGCCGATGTGCGGCAAGGCGCGGTCGAGAATGACGTACATGGAATAGTCCAGGTACGCTTTTTCGGTGAAGACTTTGAGCGGGACGCGCTCAGCGCCGTCGGCGGTGAATGATTCGGTGGGATCAGCCATGATGGAACCAGGAAAAGTGTTCGGTGGAGAAGTATTAATGATCAATATCTTATCCTAATTCCCAGCCGAGTTTTGATCTTTGCGCCAGAAAACCGTGTAAACCCTCCATGAGAATGATAAATTGCACGGATGAACCCTCGTTTCGTCCAACAGCAACTCGTCGATCTACTCGCCCAGTTCCCGGCGGTGGTCTTGCTGGGCCCGCGTCAGGCGGGCAAGACCACGCTGGCCCTGGCCGAAATGGCCAGGCGGGGCGATGCGCTTTATCTTGACCTGGAACTGCCCTCGGCCCAACGTCAGTTGGACGATCCCGAGGGTTTCCTGCTCGCCCAGCGCCATCGTTTGGTGATCCTGGACGAAGTGCAGCGTATCCCGGAACTGTTCGCCGTGCTGCGGAGCGTTATCGATATCCGTCGGCGGGATGGCGAAACCGCCGGCCAATTCCTGCTTCTCGGTTCCGCCTCCGGCGTCCTGCTGCAACAAGCCAGCGAAAGCCTGGCTGGACGGGTAGCGCGCCTGGAACTGACCCCTTTCCAGGCGCGCGAGGTACTGCCGCTTACCGCATCGGGCGCCGACCTCCATCCGCTCTGGGTGCGCGGCGGTTTTCCCCTGTCCTGGCTAGCGCCGGACGATGCGGCCAGCCTGCGCTGGCGCGAAGCCTTCATCGCGACCTACCTGGAACGGGACATTCCGACCCTCGGACCCCGTATTCCGGCGACCACCCTGCGTCGCCTGTGGACCATGCTGGCCCATGTCCAAGGTGGTCTGCTCAACCACTCGCAACTGGCCGCGTCGCTCGCGGTTAGCGGGCAGACCGTGGCCCGCTACATCGACATCCTGGCCGATCTGATGCTGGTCCGCCGCCTGCCCGCCTGGCATGGCAACGTGGGCAAGCGACTGGTGCGCGCGCCGAAGGTGTACGTGCGCGACAGCGGCATCGTGCATGCCCTGCTGGGTTTGGCGAACCTGGAATCGACCTTGGGCCACCCGGTGGCCGGCGCAAGCTGGGAAGGTTTCGTGATCGAACAATTGCTCGCCGCCGCGCCCCAGGCCGAAGCCAGCTTTTATCGCACTTCGCACGGGGCGGAAGCCGACCTGGTGCTGGATTTTCGCAACGGTGAGACCTGGGTGGTGGAAATCAAGCGGGCTTCGGCGCCCACGGTATCGAAGGGTTTCCACCAGGCCGCCGCCGACGTGAGAGCGATCCGCAAACTGCTGGTCGCCCCGGTGGCCGCGCCCTACCCGATGCGGGACGGCATTGAGGTGATGAATCCACTCACCGCCGCCGCGCGAGTGATGGGATAACCGTAGAATGGCAAGATTTATCCATCCCGCAAAACGGTCGCTCCGGGATTGGGAAACAGTTCGGCTAGGTCGATCACGGCATCGGGGCAGAGAACGGGTGCGATTTGACCAGCGTGGCGGCAATCCCGCTGCCGATAGATGCCGTTGATCGGCTCGCGGTAGATTTCCAGTTGTCGATTTTGAATGTCCAGTAACCAGACTTCCGGGATACCGTTTTTTGCGTACAGGGGAATTTTGACATCGCGATCATAGCGGAGCGTGCTGTCCGATATTTCGATGATGAGCAGTACGTCTTGTGGGCCGGGATGGGCATCCACGTAAAAATTATCTCGCCATCGCAATAAAGCGAGATCGGGTTCGGGTTCGTTGTATTCGTTGAGTACAACTGGGTTATGCACGGAGACGATGTATTTCCCCTTCGCGGGAAGATCCCGATGCATCAAGACGATAAGATGTCTTACCGCGCCTGCGTGTTGACTGCTGATGGGCAACTCTTTTTGGACGATTTCACCATCGATCAATTCCACCCGCGAGTCTTCATTCAATAAGCCGACCTCGCCCATGCGGTGGTATTCCGTCACGGTCCAGCAGTGGCGCAGTTGGGAGTTCAGCAATTCGCGCTCTGCTATCGGTGTTGACATGATATGCCCTCGCGCCAAAATGATTTGAATGCGAATCGGCTATTTGGTTGGCGCGTACTTCAGCAGCTTTTGTACCAGTGGCATGAGCAGGGTTTTATCGGTCGGTTCTTTGACGATCTCGATGCCAAGCAATCACGCAGCAAGGATTTCTGGGTCTTCATCGAGGTAACTACGATCTATACGCTTGTGATTGACCAGCAGAGTGGTGACGGTACGTTCGGAAACCCCAAAATAATGCGCTGCATCTTCTCTCGCATCAGCCGAATAATCGCCGTCCATCTGCTCTTCCAATGCCTCGAATGGGCACAACAGTTCAGCGGCAAATGCCCGCTGAAACTTTTGCCGATAGGTATAAGCCCGCGTTGCAGGCAGTAACCGCTCGTTGAGACAGCCGGTGGTCAACCTGTCACCTAGCAGACGTGCTAATTCGAAGCGCCGCCCCGTTGCCCATTTCGACCGTAGTACAATGCGGCCAGCCTTGCCGGATTCGTCGTCCAAGCTGAAGGCGAAGACATGACCAGCCGCCGGAGACGCTGCTAGTACCTGCACCGAAACACCCGAAATATCCGCAAGACGCTGATCTGGGAGCGGTCCCGATTGGAGGCCACAAGCAACTCGCAGTACACGGGCGGTCTCGTATCCATGTCGCCAAGCAGGAACTTGATCGCGTGGAGGTAGTTCGGTTGCCGGGAGCAAGGGGATATCTCCAAGCCGTGTATCCGTTCCGATGGTGGCCGCCAGCGTGGTAAGATCGCTCATTCTGGGGATTAATCTTCCAGGTTGATGGTCGGCGGCCAGTTCCTGGATCGCATCCCAACCGAACCCTTCGGCGTCGGCAAACAATCGCTCGATTTCTTCCGCAGAGGCTTCATCGGGGTCACAACCAAGGAGCGCTTCCAACTTCCGGTTATCAGCCATCTTTGGGTCGGTTCGTTCCGCCTGCAACTCGTCCAAAATTCGATCAAAGTTGGTCAGAGGTATCGCCTTTGCTCGTAGTTGCTCCTGAGTTTGTTCCATGAATTGGTCTACAACCGCAACAAATTGCCTTGTTGGCAAGACAATCGCTTGATCCGCAGTAAAGCGAAAGGGAGCGAAACCCTCGGGATGGGTCGGTTTCGCGATCAGAACAGTGCGCTCACGGTCAGAAAAGATACTGATGTTCGGCCACAAATATCCCGCTCCAATGGTGGCGAGGCTATGCGCGAAGCTCCAATCGTGGCTCATTCGTTTAGGCATGGGTTCCCCGGTCAGGCGCCACCAGTTCCAAGCCAACCATTCTGCCAAGTGATAACCAGATACCAGAGGACCGCGCCGCGCACTATCTATGAATCCGTCTATCCCTTCCGTCAAAAACTGGTTCCCTTGACGGATCGTGAGCAGCCCGAAACAAGCACATTCTTCGACCGCGCCTTCATCCAGCCGCTCCCAACTGACGGCAATATCCAACGCTTCTTTCATCGTAGCCTCCATTCGCACAATACTAAGGAACGCATGGCGTTCTCGCTCGCTCGGTCCAACCGGTACCCATGATAGCCATCATTACCGATTTTCGCTTCATATACTTCCCCATGATCATCGACACTCCATACATATTTGGGAAAATCACCCTCCTGGTAGGTGCTAACCATGTTTTTACTGATCCCAGCAGCGAAAAGCGCCTTAGCTTCTACACAAGGAATCGGTCGCAGATCATCGCACAGAGATTTGTGCGGACGCGGATTAGTTGGAGGATGGAAGCCGTAATCCGACGGAGTGCGCTTATGTAAGGCACTTCCCACGTAGCGTGCGGAGGAAAGTAAAAATTCCTGTTGTGAAGCATCTAATGCTTTCACGTGCGCAATACGGCGCTTTGGATTTTTTGATTGACGCTTCATGACTCTGGGTACACACTCCAAACGCTTTGAGCATTATTTGTCATATGCAAGACAAACCTGCAAAAACCAAACATTTTAAGTATTCATGAAAACCTGATCACACGTTCCCGGGGCATAAGTATGGCAGAATGCGTGCGTACCGCTTCGCTTCCTTTCAATTGCAAACCGTGCGTTTGACCACTTCGTACGCACGCGCATTATTGAAATACGTATCGAAGATACTGACACCATCGCGCGACAAGCCTTCCGGCAAGGGCAGCGGATCGTGGCCGCGATCCAACTGGCGTTCGATCCGGCAATGATGCGCTAGCGCGCCCGGATGTTGCGGATCGGCCAGCGCCTCCCACGCCACGCCAGCACGCCGGGATGGTCGCTGGCGATGCGCAAACCCAGGTTCTCCAGCCCGGCGTTGTATGCGTCGCGGTAGAAATCTTGCCCTGGCCCCGCCTTGAACAGCGCCCTGAATGCCTGCTCACCCCAGCCACGCAGCGCCTCTTGGACATGCTCGGCCCGGTCGGTGACCGGCGGAAAGGGATAGTCGAGAAATTCCTCCAGATACCAACGCAATTCGATGCTCAGGTTGCTGTTCGGCAAATCCTTGACCGGCGTGTTGGCGGGCGAAGCGATGGCGACGGGAGGGGTCGTTTTGCCGTCTTTCAACCGCACGACCTGAAATTGCGGCGGGTCGCTGGTCTCAACGTGGCGGACGACGAGGGTGGGCATCATTGCGTTCCTGAATAGTGGTACGGTGGCCCTTAACGTGCGGTTCACATGCTATTTAACGACGGCAACGCATATCTACCCCGCAAAACGGTCGCTCAGGTCTTGGGAAACAGTTCGGCCAGATCGATGACGGCATCGGGACAGAGAATCGGCGCGATTTGGCCGGTCTGGCGGCAATCCCGCTGCCGGTATTCGCCGTTGATCGGTTCACGATAAATTTCCAATTTCCGATTTGGAATATCCAGCAACCAAACTTCGGGAATACCGTTTTTAGCGTAGAGCGGAATCTTGACATCGCGGTCGTAGCGGAGCGTGCTGTCGGAAACCTCGATGAGGAGCAGTACATCTTCTGGATGAGGATTCGATTGTTCGTAATCATCCGCCCGCCAGCGCAAGATGGAGATGTCGGGTTGAGGTTCCGCATAGCCGCTCAGCACTACTGGATCTTGCGCGGCAATAATCGCTTTATTGCCAATAACTTTGGAAAATAGACGAATGAAGCGTTTGACGTTACCGCCATGAGCACTGCCAATCGGCGCCATTTCGATGATTTCCCCGTCAATCAATTCCACCCGCGAATCTTCATGCAATAAGCCGACTTCACCCATGCGGTGATATTCCGCCACGGTCCAGCGGTGGCGCGGTTGAAGATTCAGCGCTTCCCGTTCCGCTAACGGTGTTGCCATGACTCATCCTCCTCCACGGGGTTGTATGACCGGTCAGCGCAAGCGGTCACATCAAAAGTCTAATCCAGGCGAGACCCAGCGCCTATCCATGCAGCAACTGCCGTGGCCGGATTCCCACCGCCAGCACCGCCACGAGATAACTGCCCCCCCCGGCGAGAATCAGCCAGCTCAGATGCCACAATCGCGCACGTGTGCCGGCATTTAGCCATTGCTCCAGATCGCCAGTCCCGAACCATAGCACCAGACCCATCGCTAGATTCGCCACGACCAGTTGGACCAGGAATTTCATCCACCCGGCGCGCGGCCGGTAAATGTCCCGCCGCCGCAGGTTGTAAAACAGCAACCCGGCGTTGAGGAAAGCGGCCAGCGAAGTAGCCAGCGCCAACCCAGCGTGAGCCAGCGGCCAGATCAGAGTCAATACCAGCGTCGTGTTGAAACCCATGGCGATCAGGCCGTACTTGACCGGGCTACGGGTATCCTGGCGGGCGTAGAAACCTGGTGCCAGTACCTTGATCAATATGAACGCCACCAAGCCCAAGGCAAAAGCCATCAGGCTGCGAGTGGACATGATCACGTCGCGGGCGTCAAACTCGCCGTGCTGGAACAGGGCCGACAGGATCGGCCCGGACAGGATGACCAGCGCCACCGTCGCCGGCACGCCGATCAGCAACGCCCAGCGCAGGGCCCAGTCCAAAGTATTGGAAAAATCGTCCATCTCCGCGCCGGCGTGATGGCGCGACAATTTGGGCAGGATCACCGTGCCCAGCGCCACCCCGAAAATGCCGAGCGGAAATTCCACCAGCCGGTCGGAGTAGTACAGCCAACTGACGCTACCCGAGACCAGAAACGACGCCATCAGTGTGTCGATCAGCAGATTGACCTGCGCCACCGAGGAGCCGAACAGCGCCGGCAGCATCAGGTTCAAAATTCGCCGGACCCCCTGGGCCGCCCAGCCCCAGCGCGGGCGCGGCAACAACTTGATCTGCTTGAGGAACGGAATCTGGAAGCCGAGCTGAATGATCCCGGCGATGAACACCCCCCAGGCCAGCCCCATCACCGGCTTTTCCATCCGCGGCGCCAGCCACAGGGCGGCGGCGATCATGGTCAGGTTAAGCAGCACCGTGGTCACCGCCGGAACGGCGAACTTGCCGCAACTGTTCAGGACTCCGCCGGCGAAGGCGGTCAGCGAGATGAACAACAGATAGGGAAAGGTGATCCGCAACATCGCCACGGTCAGGTCATACTTGTTGGCATCGGTGGTGAAGCCCGGGGCGAACAGCAGAATCAACACCGGCGAGGCCAGCACCCCGACGGCGGTGATCAGCAGCAGGATCGCGCCCAGGGTACCGGCGACCTGATCCACCAGTTCCTGAAGCTCGGTCCGCGAATGCTGGGTCTGATATTCCGAGAACACCGGCACGAAGGCTTGTGAAAACGCGCCCTCGGCGAACAACCGGCGCAGGAAATTGGGGATGCGGAACGCCACGAAGAAAGCGTCGGTGCCGGCCCCAGCTCCAAACATTTGCGCGTAAACCATGTCACGAATGAAACCGCTCACGCGGGACAACGAGGTCATGGCGCTGACGATGCCGGTGGATTTGAGAAGAGCCTTGCTCATGGGGATACAGTCCTGCGCCGAGCGGATGGGAAAGGCGCGGATGATAGCTGGGAACGCTCGGGACTGTCAGTGACGGTCAAGGATTGACAGGGGGCGGGAAAACGCCAAAATGATCAGTCCTTTTAGCATCCGAACGCAGCCGCGTTCATCCCATCGTGTCACTGCCAGGAGTCTTGAGTTTTGGCCAACACCGTTCAAGCAAAGAAGCGCGCCCGTCAGGCGGAAAAGCATCGTCAACACAACGCCAGCATGCGTTCCATGCTGCGCACTTACATCAAGCGCGTGATCAAGGCGATTGATGCCGGCGACAAGGCGAAAGCCGAGTCCGAATACCAGGTTGCCGTGCCGATCATCGACCGCATGGCGCGCAAGGGTCTGATCCACGCCAACAAGGCGGCCCGCCACAAGAGCCGCCTGACCCATCACATCCGCGATATGTCAGCCTGAAATCGGGTCCGGCCGGCGCCGCGCCCCTTCCATCGCCGAACGCTTCGCTTCCCGCCAGCGCGCGCGGTCAGCGCGGCAGTTCCAACACCGCCTCCAGCCCCCCTTGCGGATGATTGCGCAAGGTCAATTCCCCCCCGTGGGCGCGGGCGATGTTGCGGGCGATGCTCAAGCCCAAGCCCGTGCCGCCGGTGTCGCGGCTGCGCGAATTTTCCAGCCGGTAGAACGGCTCGAACACCCGCTCCAGCTCCGCCGCCGGAATGCCGGGGCCACGGTCACGGATACTCAGGGTCAGCCGGGTCGGCGTATCCGTCACCGTGATCTCGGCGCGCTGGCCGTACTTCAGGGCGTTGTCCACCAGATTGGTCAGGCAGCGCTTCAGCGCCAGAGGCCGGCAGTGCAACGGTTGGCCCGTCGTTCCGACGAGGCTGACTTGGCGACCGGTATCCTCCGCGTCGTCCCGCAACGATTCCAGCAAGGCATCCAGATCCACTGGCGCGATGGGTTCGCTGTCCTCGCCGCCGCGCAAAAAATCCAGCGACGCCTGGGCCATCCGCTGCATGTCGTCGAGATCGGCCAGAACTTTCTCCCGCAGGAAAGCGTCGTCCAACAGTTCCGTGCGCAATCGCAAGCGGGTGATCGGAGTTTTCAGGTCATGAGAAAGCGCCGCGAGAATGCGGTTGCGATCCTCGATGTAGCGGATCAGCCGTTCCTGCATGGTGTTAAAGGCCCGAGCAGCGCGACGGACTTCCAACGGTCCGTTTTCGCCCAGCGGCGGCCGGCGGATGTCGCGGCCCAGTTCGCCGGCGGCGGCGGCCAGCACGGCGAGCGGCCGGGTCAGCGCCCGCACCGCCAGCGCGGCCAGCATCGCCACCGAGACCAGGAGCACCAGCAGGATCAGCAGCAACCGAATCGGCCAGGCGATGACTTCCTCCGGAAACATCTGCTGAAACGTCACCGTCGCGCCATCGCTCAACCGCACCTGCACCATGAAATTGCGCAATCCCAGCATCATCGCGTGCCGGCGCCAGCGTGGCGGCCGTTCGGCCCAATCGCGCGGTGGCGGTGGTGGGTCCTGGGCCAGCCAACGCGGCCGTTCGGCCGGTGGTGGTGGCGGTGGCAGATCGTCGTTGATCTCCAACTGAAAAGGCCGCTCCGGTCCCAACTGGCGTCTCAACAGGCCGCGAAACAGAGCGGTGTGATAACGCTCGTCCGGCTCGATGGCGGTTTCCCAGAGCAGATCGAGGCTGATGCGGGTCGGTGGTAGATCCAGCGCCGTCACTAGCCGCCGCCGTTCGCTGTCGTCCAGCGTGTCGAGCAGCTCGACGATGGCGGCGATGCGCTGGGCGACGTGGCCGCCGATGGCATGATAAAGCGCCTGCTCGCGGTCTTGCAGCAGGATCGCCGCGCTGAGCAATTGGGCGACGACCAAACCGCCGGTGAGAAACAGCAGCAACCGGCCAAACAACGATTGCGGCAACAAACGCATCAGAATTCCCGGCGGACCTGAGCCGCCAGCAGATAGCCTTCGTTGCGAACCGTCTTGATGATGACCGCCTCGCGCGGGTCGTCGCGCAAGCGCCGCCGCAGTCGGCTGACCTGCACGTCGACGCTGCGGTCGAACGGCGTGGCCTCGCGGCCCTGGGTCAAATCCAACAACTGATCGCGGTTCAGTACCCGCCGCGGATGATCCAGAAACACCCGCAACAACCGGTAATCGCTGGCGCCCAGTGGCACCAATACTCCATCCGGCGCGACCAGTTGGCGAGCGTTCGCGTCCAGCGTCCAGCCGGCGAAGTGGAAGCGCCGCGCCTCGCCCGGCTCGGCGGGCGCGCTGCGGGCGCGGCGCAGGATGCTCTTGACCCTGGCCAACAACTCGCGCGGATTGAACGGCTTGGACAGATAATCGTCGGCCCCCATTTCCAGGCCGACGATGCGGTCGGTGTCGTCGCCTCGGGCGGTCAGCATGATGATCGGGATGGGCGAGCGGGCGCGCAGATTGCGGCACAGGACCAGCCCGTCGTCGCCGGGCAACATCAGATCGAGGATGACGAGGTCCACTGGCCCCTGCTCCAGCGCCGCCCACAATCCCCGACCGTCGGCCACCCCCGTTACCTGAAAGCCGTTGCGACCCAGATAATCGGCGAGCAGCTCGCGCAGGCCCGGATCGTCGTCGACGATGAGAAGATGATCGCTCACGGCGGCTCGGCCGGTGGAGAGGCCGCCTGGTCCACCATCTCCTGGGCGTGCGCCAGCGTGTTCTCGGTCACCGCCAGGCCGCCCAGCATCCGGGCGATTTCCCTCACCCGCTCATCGGCTTCCAGCGCCACGACTTGGGTGTGCGTGGTTGCGCCATCGGTCTGTTTTTCCGCCTTGAACTGCCGGTGCGCCTGCGCCGCCACCTGGGGCAGGTGGGTAACACACAGCACCTGCCGGCCGCCGCCCAACGCTCGCAATTGCCGTCCGACGATTTCCGCCACGCCACCGCCGATGCCGACATCCACTTCGTCGAAAATCAGGGTCGGAATGCGGGCGGCATGGGCGGCGATCACCTGGATCGCTAGGCTGATACGCGACAGTTCGCCGCCGGAGGCCACCTTGGCGAGCGGCCGCATCGGCTGGCCGGGATTGGCGCTGACCTGAAACTCCACGCTCTCCAATCCAGCCGGCGTGGGCTGTTCGAGCCGCTCCAGCATGATGGCGAAGCGTCCCCCCGCCATGCCCAGCCCGGCCAGCGCCATCGAAACCCGCTCGCCCAGGTCGCGCGCCGCCGCCGCCCGCCGCTCGCTCAACCGGTCGGCGTCGGCCTGATAAGCCGCCCGCGCGGTTTTCACCGCCCGCTGCAATTCGTCCAGCCGGGTTTCGCTGTGTTCGAGCGTGTCCTGTTCGGCCTCGAACCGCGCCCGCAACGCCGACAATTCCTCGGCGGCGACGCGGTGCTTGCGGGCCAGTTGATGGGCGGCGGCTAGCCGCTGTTCGATCTGGGCCAAATGCTCGGGATCGAGATCGAGCGCCTGGACGTAACCGCGCAATTCGTCGCTGGCTTCTTGAATCTGAATCCGCGCGGTGTTGAGCATGTCGCCGACCGGGGCGAGGCGGGCGTCCAGACGACCCAGGGCGTCCAGTTCGCGCAAGCCGCGATCGAGTCGGTCGAGCATGGAAGAGTCCTCGTCGTCGCTCAGCCAGCCCAGCAGACGCTGACCGGTGTCCAGCAACTGGCTGGCGTGAGCCAACCGCCGCTGTTCGCCTTCCAGGTCCGTGACCTCGCCCTCCGCCAGATTCAGCGCCGTCAACTCCCGCAAGTGATGGCGCAGGATGTCCAGCCGGGCATCGCGCTCGCTGGCGGCCTGGCGCAGTTCGCGCAACTCCCGCCGCAGCCGGCTCCAGGTCCGGTACCGCTCCGCCAGTTCCACCGTCAGCGCCTGATTGCCGGCGTAATCGTCCAGCAATTGCCGTTGGGCCTCGCGCCGCAGCAGCGACTGGTGCTCGTGCTGACCGTGGATATCGACCAACTGCTCGCCCAACTCTCGCAGCGCCTGGGTCGGCTGGGGCACACCGTTGATGTAGCCGCGCGAGCGACCGGCGCGGGCGACCACGCGCCGCAGGTGACACTCCCGATCACGGTCCAGATCACGCTCGGCCAGCCAGGCGCGCGCCGCCGGCAGAGCGTCGAGGTCGAACGACGCGCTGAGATCGGCCCGTTCCGCCCCGTGGCGGATCACTCCACTGTCGGCGCGGTCGCCCAGCAGTAGGCCGATGGCGTCGACCAGGATCGACTTGCCGGCGCCGGTCTCACCGGTGATGGCGGTCATCCCGGCCGCCAGTTCCAGTTCCAGCTCCTCGACGATGGCGAAATCGCGGATGCGCAACTGGGTCAGCATGGCGGCGGATTTTCAGGTGAAGGGAGTGGCTTCCGGACGCAAGCCCCAGTTCAGCTTGGCCCGCAGCAACTCGAAGTAATCGTGGTTGAGGGGATGGACCAGCCGTACCTTACGGCTCTTCTTGCGAATCAGAACGTGGTCACCTGGTTCGATGGCCAGGCTGATCTGACCGTCGCAGGTGATCTGGGCCTCGGTGGTGTTGGCGCTGTTCAACACCACCTCGATGACGCTGTCGGCCTTGACCACGATCGGCCGGTGGGTCAGGGTATGCGGGCAGATGGGCACCAGCACCACCGCTTCCAGCCCCGGATGGATGATCGGTCCGCCGCCGGCCAAAGCGTAGGCGGTGGAGCCGGTCGGGGTGGAAATGATCAGGCCGTCGGCGCGATAGGCGTTGAGGAAACGGCCGTCGAGAAAGGCGTCCACCTCGATCATGCGGGCCACTTCGCGCTTGTGGACCACGACTTCGTTGAGCGCGTCGGCCTCGCCGGTGACGTGATCCTCGCGCAGCACCTGGGCGTGCAGCAACGAACGCCGCGCCTCGCGGAAATGGCCTTGCAGCACCGCTTCCAGCCGATGCGGAAGCTCGCTGGGGGAAACGTCGGCCAGAAAGCCGAGCCGGCCCAGATTGACCCCCAGAATGGGCACTTCGTAATCCACCAGCGAACGCGCCGCGTTCAGCATGGTGCCGTCACCACCCATGACGACGACCAGGTCGCATTGCTCGCCGATTGCAGCGCGACTGGCGATTTCCAGGCCGTTATCCGGCAGCAGCCGGGCCGAGCTTTCGTCGAGCAGCACTCGCAACTGGCGCTGGCGCAGGTAGGCGGCAATCTGGTTCAACGTCCCCGCGCCGGTGGGATCGCCGAACTTGCTGATGAGGCCGATGGTGTGAAAAGCCAGGGTGGACATGGTTCCCTACTGGGTGATCGCTCAAGCGCACTGAATATTCTACCGGAAACCACGCAACTATCGGATGGCTTGACACCTTTTCGGGGAGTTGCTACGGTGATTTAGCACTCAAGGCCGAGAGTGCTAAAAACGGGAACTCAGCGGCATGCACAGTACGGAATCCACTCGGGCGGGTCGTTCCGCCCTCAACGAACGCACCCAGCACCTGTTGCGGGCGCTGGTCGAGCGTTACATCCGCAACGGTCAGCCGGTCGGCTCGCGCACGCTGGCGCGCGACGCCGGGCTGGACCTCAGCCCGGCCACCATCCGCAATGTCATGGCCGATCTGGAGGAACTGGGCTATCTGCGCGCCCCGCACACCTCGGCTGGGCGGGTGCCGACCGCCCGCGGCTATCGGTTTTTCATCGACGCGCTGTTGCATCTCAAGCCTCTGAAGGATCAGGAGATCGAAATTCTACGTCGGCGCATCGATCAACCGGTCCGCGACGGCGCCGAGCTGGCGCGTTCGGTCTCCGACCTGCTGTCCGGCGTCACGCATCTGGCCGGCGTGGTCATGCTGCCGCGCCGCAAGGTGACCACCCTGCGTCAAGTGGAGTTTTTGCCCCTGACCGAGAACCGGACGCTGGTGATTCTGGTGTTGAACAGCCAGGAGGTGCAAAACCGCGTCATCCAGACCCGACGCCCCTACGGCGCCATGGAATTGCAACAGGCGGCCAATTATCTGAATCAGCAGTTCACTGGCCAGGATATCCACCAGGTCCGGGAGTCGTTGTTGCGGGACCTGCGCGAAACCCGCGACAATCTGGATCAACTGATGCAGACCGTGGTCGAGATGGCCGAGCAGACCTTCGAGCCCGAATCGAACGACCAGGATTACGTGGTCGCCGGTCAAACGCAGTTGATGCAGTACGCCGACCTGTCCGATCTCGACAAGCTGCGGCAACTGTTCGAAGCCTTCAACCACAAGCGCGACCTGCTGCACTTGTTCGATCAGTGTCTGCATGCCGAGGGCGTGCAGATCTTCATCGGCGAGGAATCCGGCTTCGAGGCGCTGGAGGAATGCAGCGTGGTGACCGCGCCCTATTCCGTGGAAGGGCGGGTGCTGGGGGTGCTGGGCGTCATCGGCCCGACCCGGATGGCCTACGACCGGGTCATTCCGGTGGTGGACGTGACCGCCCGCCTGCTGGCGGCGGCGCTGAACAACCAAGATTGATTGATTTTCGAGAAAAGTCCGACTTTTTGGAGCCGGCTTTGGCCAAGTGTTGGTAACCGGTCAAGCCGACTCCACCGTCCAGCGCCGCGCTCGGTCAGGTAATGACGGTCGGTTCGTTCCGACCCGTGCGCTCGCGAATGCCCGCCAAGCTGTTGGCGATCTGAATCAGTTCCGCCAGCGCCTGCTGGGTGTCCAGATCATGCCGGGCCGGGTCGGCCTCGTAGGCTTCAATGTAAACCCGCAGCGTCGCGCCCTCGGTGCCGGTGCCCGACAACCGGTAAACGATGCGGGAGCCGTCTTGAAAACCGATACGGATGCCCTGCTTGTCGCTGACGCTCTCGTCGATCGGATCGAGATAGCGGAAATCGTCGGCATACGCCACCGTGTAGGAACCGAGCTTTTGCCCCGGCAGTTCGGCGCTTTTGGCGCGCAGCGCGTCGACCAGGCCATTGGCGGCGTCGCTGTTGACCGCTTCGTAGTCGTGGCGGGTGTAGTAGTTGCGGCCGTAAGTCCGCCAGTGTTCGCGCACGATCTCCGCCACCGACTGCCGACGCGCGGCCAGGATGTTCAGCCAGAATAACACCGCCCACACGCCGTCCTTCTCCCGCACATGGTCGGAGCCAGTGCCGAAGCTTTCCTCGCCGCACAGGACGATCTTGCCAGCGTCCAGCAGGTTGCCGAAGAATTTCCAGCCCGTCGGCGTTTCGTAGCAATTCAGTCCCAGCTTGGCCGCCACCCGGTCCGCCGCCTGGCTGGTCGGCATCGAGCGGGCGACGCCGCTGATCCGGCCGCGATAGCCCGGCGCCAAGTCGGCGTTGGCCAGAATCACCGCCAGGCTGTCGCTGGGGGTCACGAAGAAATGCCGACCCAGCACCATGTTGCGGTCGCCGTCGCCATCCGAGGCCGCGCCGAAATCCGGGGCGCCCGGCCCGAACAGGTAGTCGGCCAGTTCCTTGGCGTACACCAGGTTCGGATCGGGGTGGCCATGGCCGAAATCCTCCAGCGGCACGCCATTGATCACCGTGCCGGCCGGCGCGCCCAACCGCTGTTCCAGAATCTCCCGCGCGTAGGGGCCGGTGACCGCGTGCATGGCGTCGAAGCGCATCCGGAATCCGGACCGGAACAGGGCGCGAATCTGATCGAAGTCGAACAACTGCTCCATCAGATCGGCGTAGGCGCTGACCGGATCCACGATATCCACCCGCATGTCGCCGACGGCCGTGGTTCCCAGGTTGTCGAGATTGATGTCGGGCGTGTCCAGGGTATGGTAACGGTTGATGTGCAGGCTGGCGCGGTAGATGGCCTCGGTGACTTTTTCGGGCGCCGGCCCGCCGTTCGGCGTATTGAATTTGATGCCGAAATCTTCGTCCGGCCCGCCGGGATTGTGACTGGCCGATAGGATGATGCCACCCCGGGCCTGGTGCTGGCGGATCAGGTGGGAAGCGGCCGGCGTCGACAGGATACCGCCCTGACCCAGCACCACCCGCTCGCAACCATTGGCGGCGGCGATGCGGAGGATGATCTGGATCGCCGGACGGTTGTAATAGCGCCCGTCGCCGCCGAGCACCAGCGGAGCGTCCTGGCGGTCGCGCTGGGTGTCGAAAATGCACTGGACGAAGTTTTCCAGGTAATTCGGTTTTTCAAAGACCCTGACTTTCTTGCGTAGCCCCGAGGTGCCGGGTTTTTGATCGGGGAACGACTGAGTAGTGATGGTCTGGACGGTCATGAACGGGCGCTCTCCTTGGAGGTTTTTAAATACGCCAACTTATTATGCGCGATTTTGCGCGCGTCGGCATCGGGATGGAATCCACGACCAGCGCGGGTCAAGACAGCACGGCGTCAAGGCATGGACGAGAGCAGAGCCAACTCCAGCCGTGGTTCAGCCCATTGCTGATGGATACCGTCCATGCCCACCTCCTAACACAGTCAACTTCGTATACTTCCCACCGAACCAGGCGCTGGCAGCTGGCTGGTGGTCCGGTGGGGCGCGTCATGCGTCCGGGGACGTTCGCCTGTTTCGCGAACGCATTCTTCACCACTTTCCCTGAATCGTCCTATGTTGGAACCATTCTTCGCGCTGCAAGCGCGCGGCGCCACCGCGCGCACCGAAATCCTGGCCGGCTGCACCACTTTCCTCACCATGTCGGCCATTCTGTTCGTCAACCCTGACCTTCTCGGCCAGGCCGGCATGGACCGCGACGCCGTGTTCGTCGCCACCGCTCTGGCCAGCGCCCTCGGCTCCCTGCTGATGGGCCTGCTAGCCAATTACCCCATCGGCCAGGCGCCCGGCATGGGGATCAACGCCGTGTTCACCTTCGGGCTGGTCAAGGGCATGGGTCTGCCGTGGGAAACGGCGCTGGGCGCGGTGTTCCTGTCCGGCTTGCTGTTCGTGCTGGTCAGCCTGCTACGCATCCGGGAATGGTTCGTCAACGCCATCCCCACCGGCCTCAAGCACGCCATCACCGCCGGGGTCGGGCTGTTCCTGGCACTGCTGGCCCTGCGCGCGGCGGGTATCGTGGCGGCCAGCCCGGATACCCTGGTGACTCTCGGCAACGTCAAGGCGTCGCCAGCCCTGTTGGCGATGGGCGGCTTTCTGCTGATGGCGACGCTCGATCGGCGCGGCGTGCCTGGCGCGATTCTGATCGGCATCCTGGCGGTCACGGCGGCGTCGGTGGCGTTGGGCCTGAGTCCGTTCACCGGCGTGTTTTCCGCCCCGCCTTCCCTGGCACCGACCCTGTTCAAGGCCGACATCCGCGCCGCGCTCGATCCGGCGGTGCTGGGGGTGGTTCTGAGCTTCTTCCTGATGAGCCTGTTCGAAACCTCGGGCACGCTGATCGCCATCGCCCAGCGCGGCGGTTTTCTCGACGCCCAGGGCCGACTGCCTCGACTGGAGCGCGCCTTGCTGGCCGACAGCACGGCGATCAGCGCCGGCGCGCTGCTGGGCACGTCCAGCACGACCAGCTACCTGGAAAGCACCGCCGGCATCGCCGCCGGCGGCCGCACCGGCCTGACCGCCGTGGTGATCGCCTTGCTATTCCTGGCCAGCCTGGTTTTCGCGCCGCTGGCGGCGATGGTGCCGCCGCACGCGACCGCTCCCGCGTTGCTGTACGTCGCCATCCTGATGTTGCGCGGCCTGACCGAGCTGAATTGGGACGATCTGACCGAGAGCGCCCCGGCGGTGTGTTGCGTCACCGTCATGGCGTTCACTTTCTCCATCGCCGACGGCATCGCCTTTGGGGTGATCAGCCACGTGTTGTTGCAACTGCTGACGGGCCAGCGCGAGCGGATCGGCTCGCCAATGGCGGTGGTGGCCGGGCTGTTCCTGGCGCGGTATCTATGGTTGTAGCCAGCGGGCTCACCGGCCCAACAGGCTGGGCGGTGCCACCCGGCGCAGGAAACCCGGAAACCACGTTCCGTTAGGTAACAGACGTTGGGTTACGCCGCGATAGGTGTCGCGGTCCAGCATCAGCTCGGCGAAGGGTCGGGGCGAGGGACACAGAAAAAACAGCGCGATCACCACCAGATAGAGTGCCGCCGTGCCGATGGGCTGGTCGAGACTGCCCAGGCTGAACGCGGTGCCGAAGGAACTTTTCAGCAGTTTCTTGCCCGACAAATCGACGCTGTACCACTCGTCCAACAGCAGATGGACGAGGAAGCCCAGGGTGACGAAGGTTCCGCAGAGCCAGGCATGAATGGGAGAAGCGTTGAAGGCCTGGAAGGCGACGAGGGTTGCGATGAGCCCGCAACCCACGCCCGCCGGAATGGAATGAACCAATCCGCGATGCACGGTAAGCCGGTTAAACAGGTTGAACAGGCCATAACGGATGAACAGAAAACACCCGAACCACAGGATGACCAGTTCCACCAGCGCATAGCGTTGGCCAAAGGTAAACACCACCAGAAAGCCAGCCGCCACGGCCAGCACGGCGAAGGCGATCCGGATCGGGATGGAGGTGGGCGAATCGAGGTCCGGCAACAATCCGCCGACGACGCCAAGCACGAAATAACCGATGACCGCCTGATGAGGAAACTGGCCGGTCATCACCAACATCGTGGCGGCCAACCCGCTGACCGCCGCAGCGCCCATCAAGTGGGTGTTGAAATCCGCCATTATCAGACCTGCCAAAACTCCCCTCTCCCTTTGGGAGAGGGGTTGGGGGTGAGGGTCAACCTTGCAAAAGCAGATTGCGCAGGTCGATGATCGCAGCGTTGGCGCGGGAGATGTACGCGCCCATGACCAGCGAATGATTGGCCATCGGCCCAAAACCAGTGCCATTCAGAATCATCGGACTCCAGATGAAATCTTGAGTGCTTTCGAGTTCGCGGATGATGTGCTGGAGAGAAACGAGTGCATTTTTCTTTTGCAGCACGTCGCGGAAGTCAACTTCCAGCGCTCGCAAGGTATGCAGCAGCGCCCACGTATAGCCCCGCGCCTCAAAGAAAACATCGTCGATTTTCCACCAAGGTGTTTTCACCTGCGTCTCGGCCGGCGTCGGCGTGGATTGGCGGGCGTTGGGATCGCCGGCCAGACTCAGATCGAGACGGGTTTGCCCAACGCTGGCCGCAAGCTTCTGGGACAGGTTGCCGAGTCGATTGCCCACGACCTTGAAATAAGCGGCCAAGTTGTCGGCACGGGTAAAAAATTGTCCGTCATAGGCTTTTTCGTCGGATAGTCGGTTTAGGTAACGATAGAGCGCTTGAGCGCCTTCGCGGTATTCCGATTCGGTGGATGGCAAAATCCAAGATTTGTTGTCGTAATTGAAGTGCGATTCGGCGACCTGCAAATCATTGTCTTCAGCGGACTGGCTTTGAGAGCGGCTGAATTCGTTGCGCAGGGAATGCACTAGATCGCGCAATTCGGTCAGCGCTCCAACTTCCCAGTTGGGAATGTTATCGAGATAGACGCCCGGCGGAGTCGCATCATTGCTGAGATAGCCGCCCGGCTTGTCCAGCAAGGTTTCGGCGATGCGGATGGCGGTGGCGGTGGTCATGTAGCCCGGCACCAGCTTTTTCTGCTCGTTATGGGCTTCGTCCAGCGCGTTTTGGCGCACATCGAACTCGCCGGGCGAGCGCGACCAGATGAAGCCGAGTACGACGACCACGACGACGTAAGTAACCAGGAACAGCCCCAGCGTCCACCACAGGCCCTTTTCCTTCCAGGTGCGCGGGTTGTAGAGCGTGGCGACTTGGGTAACCTTGGCGCCCAGTTTGGGCTTGGCCGGGGATGCGGATTCTTGAGCGTCCATTGGAATTCCTTAAGTCTTTTTGGTGGGTTGCCGAACTCACAACTGGCGGATGCGCGCCAGTTGCTCTTCCAGCTTGGTCACGGCGATTTGGAGTTCCGCCACGCGGGCGCGTTCCTTTTCGACCACTTCGGCCGGGGCGCGGCCCAGGAAGTCGGCGTTGCCTAGTTTGGCCTCGCCGCGTTCCGCCTCCTTGCGCAGTTTGGCGATTTCCTTGGTCAGACGGGCGCTTTCCGCCGTCTTGTCGATCAAACCCGACATCGGAATCAGGATTTTCATGCCGCCGACCAGCACGGTGGCGGCTTCCGGCGCCGCATCTTCCTCGTCCAGCCAGGCGATGGAGTCCAGCCGACCCAGCGTCGCCAAGGCCCGGCGATGCCGTTCCAACCGTTCCCGATCCTCGGCGGCGCCGTGTTGCAGCAACACTGGCAAAAGCTTGCCAGGGGCGATGTTCATCTCGGCCCGAATACGGCGCACGCCCAGCAGGAATTGCTGTAGCCACTCAATGTCGGCTACTGCTGGAGCATCCACTAGCGTTTTGTCGGTTTCCGGATAAGGTCGCCGCATGATGGTGTCGCCCGCCGCGCCGGCCAGCGGCGCGACCCGCTGCCAGATTTCCTCGGTGATGAACGGCATCAGCGGATGCAGCAACCGCAGCAAGGTTTCCAGCACTTGGACGAGCGTCCGCCGCGTACCGCGCTGGGCCGCTTCCGAACTGGCGGGATCGGTCAGCACCGGCTTGGACAGCTCCAGGTACCAATCACAAAACTCGTTCCAGGTGAACTCGTAGATCGTCTGGGCCATCTGATCGAAGCGGTAACCTTGCACCGCCGTATTGGTTTCACTGGTCACCTGTTGCAGACGGGACAGAATCCAGCGGTCAGCTTGGCTAAGTTCGACCGCACCGCCGCTCAGGCCGGTGTCGCGCCCCTCGGTATTCATCAGCACGTAGCGGGCGGCGTTCCACAGCTTGTTGCAGAAATTGCGGTAGCCCTCGACCCGGCCCATGTCGAACACGATGTCGCGTCCCGTCGTCGCCAAGGCGGCGAAGGTGAACCGCAGGGCGTCGGTGCCGTGGGCGCGAATACCGGCGGGAAACTGCTTGCGGGTGGCTTTCTCGATACCCGGCGCCATTTGCGGCTGCATTAGGCCGGTGGTGCGCTTGGTGACCAGTTCCTCCAGTCCCACGCCATCGATCAGATCGAGCGGGTCCAGGACATTGCCCTTGGATTTCGACATCTTCTGGCCATCTTGGTCCCGCACCAGGCCGTGAATGTAAACCTCGCGGAACGGCACGTCGCCCATGAACTTCAGGCCCATCATGATCATCCGCGCCACCCAGAAAAAGATGATGTCGAAGCCGGTCACTAGCACGCTGGTGGGATAGAAGGTCTTGAGCGCCTCGGCATTCTCGGGCCAACCCAGCGTCGAAAACGGCCACAGCGCCGAGGAAAACCAGGTGTCCAGCACGTCAGGGTCCTGTTCCAGCGCCACGTCCGGGCCAAGCCCATGTTGCGCCCGCACTTCCGCCTCATTCCGACCGACGTAAACCTTGCCCCGCGCGTCGTACCAGGCCGGAATCCGATGGCCCCACCAGATTTGTCGGCTGATGCACCAATCCTCGATCCGGTTCATCCAGTCGAAATAGGTCTTTTCCCAGTTTTCTGGGATGAACTTGATCTTGCCAGTCTTGACGGCGGCGATGGATGGACCGGCCAACGGTCCGGTCTTGACATACCACTGATCGGTCAGGAATGGTTCGATGACCGCGTGGCTGCGATCCCCGCGCGGCACCATCAGCTTGTGTGGCTTGATGTCCTCCATCAGGCCCAGTTCTTCCAGATCGGCGACCACTCGCCTGCGGGCCTCGAAGCGATCCAGGCCGCGGTATTTTTCAGGACCGTTCTCGTTAATTTTGGCGTCGGCGGTGAAGATATTGAGCAGCGGCAGCTTGTGGCGTTGACCGACCGCGTAGTCGTTGAAATCGTGCGCCGGGGTGATCTTGACGCAGCCCGTGCCGAAGGCCGGATCGACGTATTCGTCGGCGATGATGGGGATATTGCGGCCGGTCAGCGGCAGCGCCACATGCAGGCCGATCAGATTCTTGTGGCGCTCGTCGTCGGGATGGACGGCGACGGCGGTGTCGCCCAGCATGGTTTCCGGGCGGGTGGTGGCCACGATCAAATCGCCGCCACCCTCGGCCAGCGGATAGCGGATATGCCACATGAAGCCGTTTTCCTCGGCGCTGACCACTTCCAGGTCCGACACGGCGGTATGCAGCACCGGGTCCCAGTTCACCAGCCGCTGGCCGCGGTAGATCAACCCCTCCT
>JAVMKH010000183.1:2895-19917 GCA_031732935.1 Candidatus Contendibacter sp. | reverse complement strand
CCGCAACTGGCGGGTGATGGTGCCGCCGGATTCCGCCTTCCACGCCCACACCCGTTCGATGAACGCTTCGCGCCCCAGATCGTGGCGGGTCTTGCCCTCGCCGGCCAGTTGCCGTTCCACCACCATTTGCGTCGCGATGCCGGCGTGATCGGTGCCCGGCTGCCACAGGCTGTTATAGCCCTGCATCCGGTAATAGCGGGTCAGCGCGTCCATGATGGTGTCCTGGAAGGCGTGGCCCATGTGGAGGGTACCGGTCACGTTTGGCGGCGGAATCATGATGCAGTACGGCTCGCCCTGGCCGCTGGGCGCGAAATAGCCTCGCTCCTCCCAATAGGCGTACCAGCGGGATTCAATGGCGTGCGGTTCGTAAGTCTTGTCCATGGCGTTCGTCGGATGATCGGAAAGCGGCGGGCGCGGTGGCGCGTGGCGTGGAATCTTACCGGACTTTCGCTACTCTCATTTCAGCCGGCGCGGGTACGATGGCGCAAGGCTTGCCGACGAAAATCCGGTTGCATTACCCGGCGGGAAGTATAACCCAGCTTGCCAGTGCGAGGAGTCAGCCCGCCCCACAGGCTTTCCCAAAGAAAAACCCGCCTCGCGGCGGGTTTCCAGGTTCGAACCATCGGACTGGCGGTGGTTCTTAATTGCTTCTTTTGTTTTTAAAGCCGGGGCCGGCAGGCTTGGCAGGCGCCGGCTTCACGACGATCGCCAGTTCCTGAACAAACTCCGCTTCGACTTCCTGGCCAACCTTGAAGCGGGTGATATCGAAGTCAGGCGGTACCTTCACCTGGACGGTTCTGGTCGCGCCCCGAACGAGGACTTGGCGCTTCTGTTTGTTGACCGAGATAATGTTTGCCGTTATCCGGGTGGTATCGCGCACCACACCCGCTGGCAACTGACCCGGCTGGGCGCGGCCAGCGCTAACGGCATCCGTCCTTGTGGAGATGCCGGTACCAACCCTACCCGTTAGATAGATGGCCAGATCCTGTTGGTAAGTCACCACCACCCGATCGTCTACCTTGACCTGCGGCAGGTTGCGAACCTCATCGCTCACCTTGATCGTGAAAACCCGGCCCTTCTGATCCTTGAGCGTGACTTCGCGCGTTTGGAGATTAATCGCCTGTACTGTTGCGGTCCCAGTTATCGTGTCACGAACACTCAGATCGGGAGTCGGCGCCTGTTGCGACGCAGCCGTGGCTTTCTCCTCCTTCGCCGGCGACTTATCCGGCCCAGTCGCGCAGCCGGCCGTTAGCAGCAGGCCTACTGCGCTCATGGCGATCAACATACGAATTTTTATTGCTGTTTTCTCCTTGATAAGGATTGGCTTGTGATTGGTCAGGATGGAAGGTCCGGTTCATAGTCGCCAGCATCGGGAAAAACGCCGGGATTGGATATCCTAATCAAATCTCGCGGATGTCTCTAGGGCAGAACGCGTAGATTGACGACGTAACGCTCGGTCACCGAAGCGTCACCCTCCCAGAACCGCCAGTACTTGAACTTGAGCGCGACCTCGCCGGATTGGCGGGCGGTGAAAACAAAAGTGCGCTGGCCACGCGCCCCGATCGATCCAGTTTCGGGGGGAACGTAGTCGGTGCTATCGAGCGCCAGCAAGCGGCTGTCGGTCTCGTCAATGGCCCAAGTGTAACCGGTCGTCGGATTTTCCGGCAACCGCACGATCAGGCGCTCGCCCACCCGCGGCTCGGCGGTCCGGTTGTTATCGGCTTGGGTGAGGATCAAGGATCCATCCTCGCGGACGCCGGCGGGAGGAAGCGGCGGCGGATCACTCTTGGTGGCGCAACCGACCGCGAGCAGCGCAGCCAGCGCCAGCGTGGCCAGACGGACGGGAAATGGCGGGAGTTTTCCAATGATGGACATGGGGCTTGAAGCTTACGAGGTGGAGTGGACGGTCGGCCGCCGAGGCAATGGCGCGAACAGGCCGCGAACCGCGACAGTTTCGCGCGATGTCGGACGCCGTTCAATACCGCTCCCTAACCGGGCAGGGTCAATCAGGTCGCAGGGTGGATAAGCGCAACGAAATCCACCCCGACCAGTTGTCAACGCAACGTCAATCTCTCCCAAAATCATCCACTCGCCGGCTATCGAGGCCCAGCACCGCCACCGCTATCCCGCCCAGCGCGACCGCGAACCACAGCGTCGCGATCCGGCACAGCAGCGTGATCGCAACCGCCGCCGGGCTATCCGAACCGAAGGCGACCAGCAGAACCCCCATCACTGCTTCGGTTCCCCCCAGGCCGCCGGGCAAGAACGACAGCGCCCCTGCCAACACCGCAACGGCGTAGATGCCGATACCCGCGGCGAGACTGAGTTCGACACCGATAGCGCGAGCAATCAGATACAACGAGAATCCCTCCAATCCCCAGGACAGCATGCCTAAGCTCAGTCCAAACAGAAAGTAGCCCGGTCGCAACAGCAACGCCGCCGAATCGAGCAACCGCGCCAGCCGGTCGAGCTGATGACCGTAACGATGGCCGTCCCCCCAGTCCCGCAACCGGTCGGGCAACCAGGGGCGGGTTACCAATCCGCCCAACACCAGCACCGACGCCCAGGCTACCGCCACCAGCCAGGCGTAATCGGGTCGGGCCAGCAGGATCAGCAACGCCAGCAGGCTCATCGCCAGCACATCCAGCAACCGTTCCACGAACAGCGCCGCCAGGCTCTGGGCGTAGCTCACGCCATGCCCGCGCAGATAAAGCGACCGCACCGCCTCGCCAGCCTTGCCAGGCGTCACGGTCAGGGTAAAGCCCACCAGGTAATAGAGGAAATGTCGCCGCCACGGCAGAACGTGGCCGAACGCGGCGATATAGCGCTGCCACCGCCAGAACCGCAGCAGGTAGTTCAACAGCGACAGCGCGAAAATCGCCACCAGCACGGGCAAGCCAACCCGCCGCAGCGCCGCTAGCACCGCCGCGCGGTCGGCCAGCAGCACGAAAACGAGATACAACAAGGCGGCCAGGCCGATGCTCAGGGTCAGGGCACGGCGATGATGAGGAGACATAGAGGCACCGCTCGCCGACATTTCAGCCCATTCCATCGCCGACCAGGATGCGGTGCGCGCCATAGGCCAGCAATCCGCAACCGGCGATGACCGTCGCCATGGGCAACGCTGAACCGTGACCGATCAATCCGACCAGCGTGCTGGAAGCCGTGGCGATGCCAAATTGCAAGGCGCCGATCAGGGCCGAGGCGCTGCCGGCCCGCGCTCCCTGACGGGCCAGGGCGTTGGCCATGGCGTTCGGCGCGGTGAAACCGAGGCTGACGCTGTAGCCGAACAGCGGGACCAGCAGCACGGGCAATCCTCCCCAGCCACCGGCGGCGACCGCCAGCAATCCCAGCCCCAGCAGTACCGTCGAACGATTCGCTCGCCGCAGGATCACGTCGGCGGAACGGTGCAACAACAACCGGCGATTGATCTGGGAACTGGCGATCAAACCCAGCGCGTTGAGGCCGAACAACCAGCCAAAATTTTGCGCTGGGATGCCGTACACCTCGATGAACACGTGCGGGGAGCCAGTGATGTAGGCGAACATTCCGGCATGGGCCAGGCCGCCGCTCAGGACGTAGCCCATGAAGCGACCGTCGCGCATCAAGTCCAGGTAAACCCGCAGCGCCGCGCCGATGCTGGCGCTGGCGACGGTGTCCGCCGGGCGGGTTTCCGGCAGGCAACGCCAGGCGGCGACCAGGCAGGTCAGCCCAAACAGCGCCAGCACCACGAAAATCGCGCGCCAGCCGGCTAGCGTCAGAATCCAACCACCGGCCAAGGGGGCGAGAATCGGCGCCAACCCCATCACCAGCATCAGCAGGGAGAACACCCGCGCCGAGGTATGCGCGTCAAAGCAATCGCGCACTACCGCGCGGGCGATCACCAACCCGGCGCAGCCACCCACCGCCTGCACAAAACGCAGCGCCGTCAGTGTGACGATGTCGGAGGCGAACGTGCAGCCGATGGAAGCGACGGTGTACAGCGTCAACCCGATATACAGCGGCGGCTTGCGTCCGTAGCGGTCGGCCAGTGGACCGTGAACTGCTTGCCCCAGCGCCAGGCCGATGAAAAAGCTGGCCAAGGTGTATTGCGCCGCTGCGGTTTCCACGCCGAACTCGGCGGCGATGGTTGGCAGGCCGGGCAGATACATGTCGATGGACATGGGCGCGAACGCCATCAGCGCGCCGAGAACCAGCAGCCAGGACAGGGGGGGATGAGTCAGGGAAAGCTCCAAAAGGGGCGGTGGCGAAAGAGGGGTTCGGTCAAAGGCGCCCGCCCGGCAGTAGAGTGGTCAGGACGGCGCGGATCGCTTCCGTTTCCGCCTCATCCAACTGACGCATCAGCTTGCCGATGTATTGCAACTGGCGCTTGCGCCCGCCGCGTTGCGCAATGCCTTGCGCCACCCGCACCGCCGCCAATAATTCGTCCGGCAGCGGGACGCAGCTCAATTGTGCCGGAGTGAGCTTGACCACACGCTCGCCCAGCTCCTGCAATGCGGTGGCCTCCCGCTTGCGCTGGCTTTTGCTGGGCGGTGGGGGCGCCGCCGGGTCGTATCGATCCTCGTCGTCACGATCCTCGTCACGCATGGCGGAATTCCCTGGCGGGTGAAGGAACGTGATGCCAGGCGGCCAAGCCCGGCCCGCAGCGGTTCAGTTGCGCGCGGTAGCGGTCGGCCTGCTGGCGCACGCGCCGCGCCCGTTGCATCAACCAGGGCTTTTGCTGGTAGGTCCCCTTGGCGAACCCTTCCTGCCCCTCGTGATAGGCCAGATACTGGTTGTAGGCGTCGCTCTTGGCGATTCGGTTGCGCTGGGCGGTTTCGTTGACGTACCAGCCAATGAAATCCACCGCGTCGCCGAAATCGTCGCGGTCGGCGCCTCGGTTGCCGGTGGCGGCGATATAGCGTTCCCAGGTGCCGTCCAACGCCTGGCTGTAGCCATAGGCGGACGAGGGGCGCGGGCCGGGAATGAAGCCGAGATACCAGCGGCGCGGCGGCTGGGCGTCAGCTTGAAAGGCCGATTCCTGGTGCAGGATCGCTAGCAACACCGGCAGCGGCACGCCCCAGCGCTGGCTGGCGGCCTTGGCGTCGGTCAACCAGTCGCCGTACTCGGCAAAGATGGCGCAGGCGTCGTTGACGTTGCGCGGCGGCGCGGTGGCGCAGGAGATCAGCAGCAACAAACCACCGCTGAGCAGGGTGATCCACTGGAACCAGTAGCGGTTCCAGACGCGCGTCAAGTCAAGCCATGGCTGGCCAACGAGCCCAGAGAATCGGGCGCGCGGCGCGGAATGGGGTTGGATCGAGTCTTGGCTCATGCCGTGGTCGCGAGGGTGCGTCGGCCCAGGAACAATCCCAGGATAAGCAACCCTACCATCATCGCCATCGCCGGCCAATCCCCGAACCGGGCATAGGGCGTCAACCCCCGCAAGGGGCGAACCTCGCCGCGAATCACTTCAGCCTGAAACTGCGGGCCGCGCGCCCGAATCCGGCCACGCTCGTCGACGATCGCCGAAACGCCGGTGTTGGTGGCGCGGGCCAGGTAGCGAGCCACTTCCAGGGCGCGCATCCGAGCGATCTGCAAATGCTGGTGCGGGGCGGCGGAATCCTTGAACCAGGCGTCGTTGCTGAGATTGATCAACCAAGTGGCATCCGGTAACGCCCGCCGAATCTCGTCACCGAACACCGCCTCGAAGCAAATGGACAGCCCCACTGGCTGGCCGCCGGCGTGAAACAGCGGTTGCTCGCGATTGCCCGGCGTGAAATCGGCCATCGGGATGTCGACCCAGTCGCGGAAGAACAGGAGAAACCCACGCAGGGGCAAATACTCGCCAAACGGCAACAACCGGCGCTTGTGGTACAGCCCCGGCGAGCGGCCGAGGCCGATGATGCTGTTGTGAAAAACGCCGCTCTCCCGCGATCCGGTCGGAATGCCGGTGACGTAATCCACCCCTGTTTGCTGGGCCACGCCGGCCAGCGCGGCGACGAAGGGACGAACCTCGTCCAGCAGGGCCGGGATCGCGGTCTCCGGCCAGACGATCACCTCGCTCCGGCTTTGCTCGGGCAGGCTCAACTGGACATAGCGGGTCAGGGTTTCGTCCAGCGCGTCCGGGGCCCACTTCCGATCCTGGGTGACGTTGCCTTGCACGATGGCGACCCGCAGCGGCGCTCCCGCCGACTCGACCCAATCCATTCGCCCCAGCCCCCACGCCCCAAGCCATAACACCGCCAGTAATCCCAGCCCGCCCAGCCGCGCCCGCCAATCCTCGTGGCCAAGCAAGGTTCGAAGCAGGCCGGCACTCAACAGCACGGCCCAGCCGACGCCGAACACTCCCAAATAGGGTGCGAGTTGGCCAAGCGGCGCGTCGGTCTGGCTGTAGCCGATGGCCAGCCAGGGAAAACCAGTGAACAGCCAGCTTCGCACCCAGTCCAGCAGGGTCCACAGCGCCGGGAAGACCAGCAACCAGCGCGCCGGCCCCGGCGGTGGCCCCCAGCGGGCGATTAACCCGCCGAGCGCGACCGGATACAACGCCATCGCCAGCACCACGAGCGCGGTGGCCAACGCCGCGAACGGAGCCGGGGCGTTACCGTAATCGTGCAGGCTGATGAAGATCCAGTGGATGCCGAAACCGTACAAGCCCAATCCGAACAGCCCACCGCGAACGGCGGCGCGGCGCGGTGAGGCACCGTCCCAAGTCCATAACAGGATGGCGGGTAACAAGATGGCCAGCAGCCAAATGTCGAACGGCGCGAAGGCGAGCGGCAGAAGGGCGCCAGCGATGAAAGCCAGCAGGTCGACGAACAGAGGATGACGCGCGAGGGAAAGAAGCACGCGGGTTCAATCGAGGCCGCGGTAAAGTTCGTCGATGGCCAGCGCGAAATTCACCGATCGCGACTCCAACTTTTGGCCAACGGCTTCCAGTGGCTGACGGTAACCCAATATCGGAATCAGCATCGCCGCGATCCTACGACGACTTGATTGTAAACAAGGGTTCCTCGATGAATGTACCCTTGCACTCTGGACATTTGCCTGGCTTTTTCGTCCTCTGGCGCGAATCGAACGCATAACCGCAACGGGCGCATCGTGCGGGGGTGATCCGCAAAAGACCGGACAACCGCATCTGTTCGAGATGATCGTGGATTTCCCGCTCTGATTTTCGGATTATCCGGGAAAGCGCGCTGACTGGGAGCTTTCTCCCATCGAGCAAGTGCAATAATTCCTGTCGGATGGTTTCGATCCGGACGGGTGGAACGGATTCCCGCCTTTTCTTAACGCTCATCCAAGGCCCCGATGGCTAAAGCTAGGTGAGCCGGAACAAGACCGCATCATTATTTTTAGCGGCGCGCTGATAAAATTCCATTAATTCTTTAATAATTTGATATAGCGGCTCGAAATTCTGTTCGATCTTGGCGTCGCCATGGCGCTCTCGCAGCTCTTCCTCGCTAAGCTGGACCAATTCCTCAACAATCGATTTTACATCGTCGGAAAAAGAATAGCCGGACATTTCAGGAATCGCATTGGTATTTTCCATGCCACAAGCGTGTTCTGGTTCGAGCATCTGTGAAATCTCAAACCAAACATGCTCGCCTTTGCTAAAACACTCTCTTGGTTTTTCATCCATCTGGTTATCTAAAAACTCCCAATAGTTCACTTCTCCATCCAACAAATCCCGTAATTGTTTATCAGAGAAAGCGTAAAAATCGCCACCGAAGCTCATTAAGTATTTTCCTCACTATTAAAGGGTAACGTCATATTCAGCAGATGAATCCGTCGATTGTCGGCGCGAATAACTTGGAAATGAAACTGACCTAATTCCACGGCCTCGCCCTCCTTGGGCAGCCGACCCAATTCCATCATCACCAGGCCACCGATGGTGTCGGCCCGGTCGTCGCTTAACGTGGCCTTGAAATATTCGTTGAAATGCTCGACCGGAGTAAGCGCCTTGAGGATGAACGTGTCGCCCTGCGGCCGGATGAACGCGCCGTCGTCGGTATCGTGCTCGTCGTCGATTTCGCCGACGATCTCTTCCAGCACGTCCTCGATGGTAATCAGGCCGGCCACGCCACCGTATTCGTCCACCACGATGGCCATGTGCAGACGGTTGCCGCGAAATTCCTTGAGCAGGACGTTGAGGCGCTTGCTTTCGGGGATGAACTTGGCTGGTCGCAGCAGGGCGCGCAGGTCGAAATCCTCGCGCCGGTCGAAGGCATGAGCCAGCAAATCCTTGACGATCAGGATGCCGATGACGTTGTCCTTGCTCTCGTCGATCACCGGAAAGCGGGAATGGCCCGATTCGACGATTTCGGCGATGAGGCGCTCCAGATTCCAGTCACGTTCCAGCACCATCATCTGAGCGCGCGGAATCATGACATCGCGCACCTGAGTTTCCGACACTTGCATGACGCCTTCCATCATCGTCAGGGCGTCGGTGTCCAACAGTTCCCGTTGCTGGGCGTCGCGCAGCAGCTCCATCAATTCATCCCGGTCCTTGGGTTCACCCATCAGGGCCAGGCCCAGCCGTTCCAGCCACGAAGGTTTATGGCTAGATTCGGATCGTTCTTCGCTCATCGGTCGCGCGGATCTCCATAGGGATCAGGGTAGCCCAGTCCCGCCAGGATACGGATTTCCAGGGATTCCATGGCCTCAGCATGGGCTTCATCATGATCATAGCCCAGCAGGTGCAGAACGCCATGGGCGACCAGGTGCGCCCAATGCGCCTCCGGAGTTTTATCCTGGACGACGGCCTCGCGCAACACCACCGGCGCGCAGATCACGATGTCGCCCAGCAGGGAGCTTTCGACCTCCGGTGGCGCCGCGAACGGAAAGGACAGCACGTTGGTCGGCCCCGGCTTATGGCGGTACGTTTCGTTGAGCGCGGCGCTTTCGGCTTCGTTGACCACGCGGAGGGTCAGTTCGGCATCCTTGGCGTGACCGGCGCCGGCCAGTGCCACCTCGACCCAGCGGCGGAAGTCAGATTCGGTGGGCAGTCCGGGCAGGTCCAGAGCGATTTGCAGGTCCAGGTCCAGGGTCATGAAGGATTGTCCTGTTCGTAGCGGGCGTAGGCGTTGACGATCCGCTGCACCAGAGGATGCCGCACCACGTCGCGGGCGTTGAAGAAGGTCATGCTGATACCCTCCACATCCTTGAGAACCTGCAATACCTGGCGCAGGCCGGATTGGACATTGCGCGGCAGGTCCACCTGCGTCACGTCGCCGGTGACCACCGCCGTCGAGCCGAAACCAATGCGGGTCAGAAACATCTTCATCTGCTCCACCGTGGTGTTCTGGGCTTCGTCGAGGATGATGAAGGAATCGTTCAGCGAGCGACCACGCATAAAAGCCAGCGGCGCGACTTCGATGATGTTGCGCTCGATCAGCTTGGCGACCCGCTCGAAGCCCAGCATTTCATACAGGGCGTCGTAGAGCGGACGGAGATAGGGGTCGATTTTCTGGGCCATGTCGCCGGGCAAAAAACCCAAGCGCTCGCCGGCTTCCACCGCTGGTCGCACCAGCACCAGCCGCCGCGCCGCGTTGCTTTCCAGCGCATCCACCGCGCAAGCCACCGCCAGGTAGGTTTTGCCAGTGCCGGCGGGACCGACGCCGAAATTGAGGTCGTGGTGCTGGATGTTCCACAGATAGTGCTGCTGGTTGGGACCGCGTCCGCGAATCAACCCGCGCCGGGTGCGGATGGTGACCTCATCGGTGTCCGGCTCCGCCTCGATCAGGGCGTCGGCGCCGGCTTCCTGCAAGAACAGATGGACTTGCGCCGGGGTAAGCGTCTCGTCCTGAGTGGTTCGGTACATCGCTTCCAGCACCGCGACCGCGACCGCGACCGCGTGTGGTTCGCCGATCACCCGGAACTGATGGCCGCGATTGTTGATTTCGACGCCCAACCGACGCTCGATCTGGCGCAGATGTTCGTCCAGATTGCCACACAGGGTGGCTAGCCGGGCGTTGTCGGCCGGCTCCAGCAGCAAGTCCTGAAATTTGGGGGCGGTGTTGGAATTCAGGGCGGAAACAGTGGCGGGCGCGTTCATCAACGGGCCTGTGGCAAGGCCGGCGGTTCCGGGCAGGCGACCAAGCGACCGCGCAGGGAATTGGGCAACGCCTCGGTAATGACGACATCGGCGAACTGGCCGAGCAAATAGGACGGGCCGTCGAAATTGACCACCCGGTTGTTCTCGGTGCGGCCGGCCAGTTGCCGCCCGTCCTTGCGCGCGGGGCGGTCCACCAGCACCCGCTGGGTCGTGCCGACCATCTTGCGGCTGAGGGCGTGCGCGCCCTCTTCGATGCGCGCTTGCAACCGAGCCAATCGCTCCTTCTTGATCGTCAGTGGCGTGGCGTCGGGCAGGCTGGCGGCGGGCGTGCCGGGCCGGGGGCTGTAGAGGAAACTGAAGCTGTGGTCGAAGCCGATCTCTTCGATCAACGCCATCGTCGCCTCGAAATCGCGCTCGGTCTCGCCGGGAAAACCGACGATGAAATCCGAGGACAGGCTGAGGTCGGGCCGCGCGGCGCGCAGCTTGCGGACCTTGGCCTTGTATTCCAGCGCCGTATGGCCGCGTTTCATCAGCGCCAGGATGCGGTCGGAGCCACTTTGCACCGGCAGGTGCAAATGGCTGACCAGTTGCGGGACGCGGGCGTAAACCTCGATCAGCCGGTCGGAGAATTCCACTGGATGCGACGTGGTGTAGCGGATGCGGGCGATGCCGGGAATGGCGGCGACGTGCTCGATCAGCAACGCCAGATCGGCGGTTTCGCCGTCGTCCATCGGTCCCCGGTAGGCGTTGACGTTCTGGCCGAGCAGGGTGACCTCGCGCACGCCCTGGGCCGCCAGCGCCGCGACCTCGGCCAGCACCGCGTTGAACGGCCGGCTGACCTCGTTGCCACGGGTGTAGGGTACCACGCAGAAGGTGCAGTATTTGTCGCAGCCTTCCATGATGGAGACGAAGGCGGTGGGACCCTCGGCGCGCGGTTCCGGCAGCCGGTCGAACTTTTCGATTTCGGGGAAGGACACGTCCACGATGGGTTGCCGGTCGGCCCACACGGCGGTCAGCATCTCCGGCAGTCGATGCAGGGTTTGCGGCCCGAATACCAGGTCCACGCAGGGCGCCCGTTCGCGCAGCGCCTCGCCTTCCTGACTGGCCACGCAGCCGCCGACGCCGATGACCACACCGGGCCGGTGTGTTTTCAGGGCTTTCCAGACCCCCAGTTGCGAGAACACCTTTTCCTGGGCCTTTTCGCGGATCGAGCAGGTATTCAGCAACAGCACATCGGCTTGGGCGGGATCGTCGGTGCGCTCCAGACCACAAGCCACCCGCAACCCATCCGCCATCCGGGCGGAGTCGTATTCGTTCATCTGGCAGCCGTGGGTCTTGATGTACAGTTTGCGCGTCATAAGGGATTTTTGAACAATAACAAGACGGAAAACTATAGCATTGCTATTGGGGGGGCGCTAGGCAAGGAGCGGATCGGCACTTGCAGCGCTCAGACTTTTCCCTTCAGCACTCTTCCGCTGGGAGGAGGAGTGAGCGGTTGGATTTGTAGAAAATATCGGCTTGGAACGGCTGGCGGGGTGAAGGTGGATAAATCTACGGAGCAATCAAGGGGGTTGAATGATGCGTGGATGTAACTGGCTGATGGGGTGGGTATTGCTCGGCGCGGGATGGCCGGGATTGATGGTGGGTCAGGGTGTGGATATGGAGGAGGTACGCCGACGGGCGGAAAAGTACGAGCGAGATGCGGCGGAAGAGGCGGCGAAGCAAGCGCCCGTGCCTAAACCTCGACCGAAACCGGCCCCGGCTTCCAAGCCGCAGCCGAAACCCGCGCCAGCGGTGAATTACGACCATGAAGCCTGGAAGTCAGCGGAGCGGTGTGGAACGGCGGCGTGTTTTGAAGCATATCTGGAGGAGTACCCGAAGGGACGGTACGCACGGATGGCGCGGGCACGGTTGGAAGCGGCGACAGAACCTCTTACCCAACCTGCCAGTGCTGAAACCGTCAGCGACAGTAATCGGGCTGTAGCGGCGCTGCTCGATAGCGCCGACAAGTACGTCAAGAGTAACCAGTTGGACAAAGCTGGTGCCATCCTGGAGCGGGCGCTGCGGATCGAGCCGCGCAACGCAGGTATCTGGTCCGATCTAGCCCAGATTCGATTGCATCAAGAACAATATAAACAAGCAGAATTGCTATTTCTTAAATCTAATGTTTTGGCTGGTAGCAACAAAGCCCTACAGATTTTCAATTGGGGTAGGATCGCCTCAGCCCGTAAGGCAGCCAGTGATTTTGATGGCGCTGAGGAAGCAAAAGCACAGGCATCTGCTTTATCACATTGATCTGTCTGGCTCCCACGCTCCGGTGTGGGAGCACGTCCAGACGCTCCAGCGTCCTAGTCCTGCTGAGTTGATCCGAGCCGTTGGAGCGGCGAGACGGCATTCCCACGCTGGAGCGTGGGAACGAGAAATGAGGTCATCACCATGCGTTTCCCCTACGGCATTGCCGACTTTGCCGCAATCATCCACGAAGGGTATTTCTACGTCGACCGCACCGACCGGATTCCTCTGATTGAGAATGCTGGCAAACAACTGCTGTTCCTGCGGCCGCGCCGCTTCGGCAAAAGCCTGTGGCTATCCACGCTGGAAAACTATTACGACCTGGCGCGGGCGGACGATTTCGAGCGATTGTTCGGCGGGTTGAAGATCGGCCGGAATCCGACGCCGCTGCGCAACCGCTATTTCATCCTCAAGCTCAACTTTTCGCTGGTGGATCCCAAGGGTGACGCCGAGGCGGTCGCGGTCTCGCTCCACCACCAGGTCAATAACGCCATCGAAGCGTTCGCCGTGCGGTACCGGGAGATACTGAAGACGCCGATAGACTGCCATCCGACCGATAGCCTGTGGTCGCTGGGTCGGCTGCTCACCGCCATCTCGACGACGCCCCACAAGCTCTATGTGCTGGTGGATGAATACGACAATTTCGCCAACGAAGTGATGATCAGCCCGTTGCGCGGGACGCATCGCTACGAAGAACTGGTGCAAGGCGAAGGCACGATCAAGACCTTTTTCAAGGCGCTCAAGGCCGGCGCGGAAGGGCGGGGGATTGACCGGGTGTTTCTGGCCGGGGTGTCGCCGGTGGTGCTCAGCGACATCACCAGCGGTTACAACGTGGCCGAAGATTTGAGCAATGATCCGGATTATCACGACCTGTGCGGTTTTACCGAAACCGAACTGCGCGCCGCCTTGGAGAGGGTGACGGCGGCACGGCGTCTTGATGCTGATCAAGCCGCAGTCGCCTTGGATCTGATGCGGGACTTCTACAACGGCTATCGGTTTACGTCGCAACGCGAGGAGCGGGTCTATAACCCCACCTTGGCGTTGTACTTCCTCAAGCATTTGGCGCGGCATGGCGTTTATCCGCCTCGATTACTCGACGACAACCTGGCGATGGACCGCAACCGGATTCAGTACGTCGCCCGGCTGCCGCATGGCGAGACGTTGGTCAACGCCGCGTTGAACGACGCCGAACCGCTGGCGGTGGCGCAACTGGTCAACCGCTTTGGGGTGCAGGATATGCTCACCGCCCCACGCGACCCGGACTTCCTTACCACCCTGCTCTATTACTTCGGCGTGCTGACTTTGGCCGGACGGGATGCGCTGGGCAAGCGGCAACTGACGATTCCCAATCAGGTGATCCGCAAGCTTTACGTCGAGCGCCTCCAGGAACAGACGCTGCCGCGTTACGAAGACCAGGCACAGCGGCAGCGGGTCGTCGAGCGCTTCTACGCCACGGGTGACCTGGGTCCGCTGTGCGACCTGCTTGAGCAAACCTGGTTCAAGGTCTTCGACAACCGGGATTTGCGCTGGAGCAATGAACTGGTGATCAAGACCGCGTTTCTGGCGGTGCTGTTCAACGACGCCTTTTATGTGATGGACTCGGAACCGGCGCTGGGCCGTGGCTACGGCGACCTGCTGCTGCGGGTGCGGCCCGACATGCGCCAGTATGCCCTACTCGATCATCTGCTGGAATTCAAGGCGGTCAGCCTGAAAGCGGTCGGCCTGACCAGCGCCGAACTGGCGGCGAAGAGCCGGGAGGAGCTGCACGCCCTGCCGGCGGTGGCGGAGGCGTTGCGGGAGGCGGAAATCCAACTGGCCGCCTACCGGGAGACACTGGAACGCACCACTGGCGAACTACTCAAGCTGCGCACCCACGCGGTGGTGGGCATTGGGCTGGAACGGCTGGTGGGGTAAACAATGAGACGACAGAAAGCTTGAGGGGATGTGCGATGCGCGGATGTAACTGGCTGATGGGGCTGGTATTGCTCGGCGCGGGATGGCCAGGACTGATGGTGGGTCAGGGTGTGGATATGGAGGAGGTACGCCGACGGGCGGAAAAGTACGAGCGAGATGCGGCGGAAGAGGCGGCGAAGCAAGCACCTGCGGTGGATCACGACTTAATTGCCTGGCAATCGGCGGAGAAATGCGGCACGGCGGCGTGTTTTCGGGCGTATCTGAAGAAACACCCGCAAGGCCAATATGCGGAAATGGCGCGGGCGCGATTGGAAGCGGAAGCCCCGCCGCCCGCGCCGGTGGAGCGGCCCCGACCCACGATGGCTGGCCCGGAGATGATCAGGATTGCCGGCGTGCGGTTCCAGATGGGCAGTCCTGAATCGGAAACCGGGCGTGAATCCGATGAAAGACTGCATTCGGTAACGGTTCGGGACTTTGAGATCGGTCAGGATGAAGTGACGGTCGGTGAGTTTACGCGGTTTGTGAACGCGACGGGTCACCGCACCGATGCCGAGCGGAACGCCGGTGGCAAAGAGGGTTGTTATGCCTGGAGCGCCACTACTGGTAAATGGGATTGGCGAGCGGGAACCGATTGGCGCAATCCGGGCTTCCCGCAACGCGATAACTATCCGGTGGTGTGTGTGAGCTGGAACGATGCGGTGGCGTATACGGCTTGGCTCAGCCGGGAGACGGGGCAGCGTTACCGGTTACCGACGGAAGTGGAATGGGAATACGCAGCGCGGGCGGGAACGACGACGGCGCGGTATTGGGGAGACGATCCGGATCAAGCCTGTTCCTACGCTAATGTGGCGGACCAGACGCAGGGGCCGGAGGGTAATAGCTGGATGCAAAAGCACGAGTGCAATGATGGTTACTGGTATTCCGCGCCGGTGGTGCGATTTCGGGCCAATGATTGGCGACTGAATGACATGTTGGGCAATGTTTGGGAATGGACATGTTCGGCCTATGACAAGGACTATGGCGGTGCCGAGAAAGAATGTACTAATAAAAGAACAAGTGACCCACGGTCGGTGCGGGGCGGTTCCTGGGGCAGCAGGCCCGCGTGGGTGCGTTCCGCCTACCGCGGCTGGGACGCCCCGACCTTCCGCAGCAGCAACCGGGGGTTCCGCCTCGCTAGATCGCTATAACTATTTGATCTTTAATATTTTACCATTTTCCGCGCGATTTTTTGGGGGGAGTTATCCACAATGCAGGGGGAATCCGGCGGGTGCGGAAACAGCGGACTCACGTCCGCCGCTCGCGGGCGGCCCCAAGGAGGCGAGCGGGGGGCGTCAGCCCCCTGTTTCGCGGAACCTGGCCCGGCGGCGCTGGCGGCGGGTGCGGTGTCGTGGGGTAGGCCATGGGTCTCCTACGGCGTTTTGATCAATCAGCCGGTTAGTCTTTCATCTGGCTCCCACGCCGGAACGTGGGAGCCAGTTACAGCAACGCTCTCATCGAGTATCGCGGACTAACGACGTTATCCTATTGCCCCGATGCAACAACCATAACACTGTGTTTGCCGAGGGAGATCGTCCCGCATGACCGCGCCATCGGAAGAAACCCGCGCCCAGCCGGTCGAGGTGACCTGTCCGGGCTGTTTTCACCCGCGCGAGTGGGATGTGGCCGGGGTATGCCCGATTTGCCATTACCGCGCCGGCCTGGAGGGGCGTTCCGCGGCGCTGCTGCCGGTCGGGACGCAACTGAAGGGTTATGTGGTGGGGGAAAAGCTGGGCCAGGGCGGGTTCGGCATCACCTATCGCGGCTTCGATGTCACCCTGAAGATGAAGGTGGCGATCAAGGAGTATTACCCCAGCGAATTGGTCGGTCGATCCACCGACCGCAAGACGGTGGTGCTCAATGCCCACGACCACGAAGACCTGTTCCACTACGGGCTATGCACCTTCCTGCAGGAAGCGCAAACGGTGGCGCAGTTGCGCCATCCGCATCTGGTGCGGGTGCTCAACTACTTCGAGCTGAACGACACCGCCTATCTGGTGATGGACTACTACGAAGGCGAGGACCTGGCGCGACATCTGAAACCGCCCAAGGGCCAGGCCGGCGTTCAGATCCCGTGGCGGCGAGCGCTCAAGCTGCTGTTGCCGGTGCTGGACGGTTTGCGGAAAGTGCATCAGGCCGGGTTCATGCACCGGGACCTCAAGCCGGGCAACCTGTACCTGACCCAGGATGACGAACTGATCGTGCTGGACTTCGGCTCGGCGCGGCAGGTGACCGGCACCCACACCCGCAGTCTGCTGATCTTTTCCGAAGGCTACGCCCCCTACGAACAATACCTGCAAGGCCACTTGAACCGGCAGGGACCGTGGACCGATATCTACGGCGCGGCGGCGACGCTGTACTTCATGCTGACCGCGCGGCGGCTGCCGTCGGCGCTGGAGCGGAAACAGAACGAGTTGCTCCGGCAGCCGGATCCGCTGCAACCGGCCCGGCATTGGGTTCCCGACCTACCGCTCGCGCTGGATGCGGCGCTGCGGCGGGCCTTGGCGGTGGAACCGGACCAGCGTTTTCAATCCATGGCGGAATTCAAACAGCCACTGGAAGCGGTGCTGACGGCGGAGGAGCCCACCCGCCCGCTGCCGCCCAAGCCAACCGTGGCGCCCGAACCGCCGATCAAGCCACCGCCGACCCCGCCGCCCGAGCCCAAAGTGGCGCCCGAACCGCTGAAGCCGAAACCGGCGCCCGAACCGCTGAAGCCGAAACCGGCGCCCGAACCGCTGAAGCCGAAACCG
>JAVMKH010000183.1:0-2795 GCA_031732935.1 Candidatus Contendibacter sp. | reverse complement strand
GCGCCCGAACCGCCGAAGCCGAAACCGGCGCCCGAACCGCCGAAGCCGAAACCGGCGCCCGAACCGCCAAAAGCACCGCCCAAACCCAACGCGGTTCCAGAACGGTCCACCCCGCCAAAGCGACGGACCACGCGGGTGGCGCTTGCGGTGATCGGGTTAGCCGGGCTGGGCGGGTGGCTCTGGTGGAAATCTGGAGTTTCCCCGCCGCCAGTCCCGCCGGTGGTAGTCGCCCCGTCCGTGGTCACGCCGCCGGTCATGGAATCGCCGCCAATCGTCGCGCCGCCCGTCGTGGAGCCGCGCGCCTATCTGACGATCAAGCCGACGCCAGCGACCGCCCAAATCCGGATTATGAACATCGGCCCCGCTTATCGGGACGGGATCGAACTGACGCCCGGCGATTTTGATCTGGAAGTGAGCGCCCCCGGTTATCAAACCTACCGTGGGTGGCGCACGCTGGCGGCCGGCGTGCAAGAAATAGCGGTCGTGCTGCAACCGAACCCGCCCGTCTCTCCACCCGTTGCGCCGATTGCGCCGCTGGTGATTGAACCGGTCGCGCCCGCCGCGCCGCCGCCGAATTCGGAGGATATCGCCCGCCAGCAGCAGCTCGATCTCCAGTTGGCGGTGGCCAAAAAATTGTTGGAAGAGCGGAAGATTCTGGCGGCGCGGCGGGCGCTGGAGGATGCGAAGTCCCTGGATCGGGAGGGGCGGGTGGAGGCGTTCCGGCGGGAACAGACCACGACCATGCAGGCTACGGTGCTGCTGTTTTTGGAACAGGGCCAACGGACGCTGGCCGAGCGGGTGTTGAACGATCTGAAGCAGTGGGACCCACAAAGTCCCGAATACCAGGCGTTGCGCGAACGGCTGGCGCGCCGGCGATAAAACACCGTTGAAGAAGATAAAGGTGACGACGATGCGAAGCGGGTGGAGTTGGATTGAATGGGGAATCGTATTGGGGCTGATGGGTTCGCCGGTTTGGGGTGCGGAACCCGACCCGGAGGCGGTACGCCGATGGGCGGAAAAGTACGAGCGGGAAGCGGCGGAAGAGGCGGCGAAGAAAGCGCCCGCGCCCAAACCGCAGCCAAAACCGGCCCCGGCACCCAAACCGCAGCCGAAGCCCGCGCCAACGGTAGATCACGACCGAGAAGCTTGGCAATCGGTGGAGAAATGCGGCACGGCGGCGTGTTTTCGAGCGTATCTGGAGAACTATCCGAAAGGCCGGTACGCGAAAATGGCGCGGGCGCGGCTGGAATCGGAAACGGAGTCCCGGCCACCAGCGGCGGAACGTCCAAAGCTGCCATCTCGCCCAGATCAAAGGTTATTAGCGGATCGCTATCGGGATAATGGCGACGGAACGGTGACGGACGTGCAAACTGGATTGCAGTGGATGCGCTGTCCCCTGGGGCAGACGTGGCGGGGTGGGACCTGTATCGGTAAGGACAAGCAGTACGCATGGCAAGCCGCGCTAGATGCTGCCGAAGCACTGAACCGCCAAGGAGGCTATGCTGGCTACCGTGACTGGCGAGTACCGGCGATAGAAGAATTGCGCACCTTGGTCTATTGCTCCAGCGGCCAGCCTAAGACCTGGAACGATACGGGGAAGTCATGTGAAGGCGGCTACGAAGGCCCAACCATTTATCGACCGGCTTTCCCGAATATGCCGTCGATGTGGCTATGGTACTGGTCGGCGTCTCCGTATGCCCCCAGGGCCGGCTACGCGTTGAACGTGAACTTCGACAGTGGCAACGACGGCGCCGGCCGCGGCATCAGCGCCGTGCGGTTGGTGCGCGGTGGACAGTGATTTTGCCTTTTCATCTGGCTCCCACGCTCCGACGTGGGAACGAGAAGTTGGCTTCATCGGGCTTCCAGGTGCGGGCGAGATTTAGACACGTTGCCCGGCCAAAATGCTCTCGGCGGCGATGTGTGTCTCGATCTCGACCCGATGCGCGTCGTGGGATGAATGGACTTGAATGACTACTGCCGGGACTGCTGCTGGGCGTGGGGTGGCCAAGGATGATCGTCGGCACGGTGGAGTCGGCGGAGACGCATCGGCATGGTGATGGCCAGTTCCCGCCACTGGCCGGGCGCCAGTCCCGCCAGCGTCCAGTCACCGATCCGGCAGCGGATCAGGCGCAGGGTCGGATGGCCGACGGCGGCGGTCATCCGCCGAACCTGGCGGTTGCGACCCTCGCGTAGGGTGAGTTCCAGCCAGGCGGTGGGAATCGCCACCCGATACCGAATCGGCGGATCGCGTGGCCACAAACCGGCCGGTTCCGCGATGCGCCGAACGGTGGCGGGCAAGGTGGGACCATCGTTCAACTCGACCCCCCGCCGCAACCGATCGAGGGCCGCATCGTCCGGGATGCTTTCCACCTGTGCCCAGTAGGTCTTGGGCTGGTGATGGCGCGGATGACTGAGACGGGCCTGCAACGCGCCGTCGTCGGTCAGCGCCAGCAAACCCTCGCTGTCCCGGTCCAATCGACCAGCGACGTACACGCCGGGAATGGCGAGATACGCCGCCAGCGTCGGCCGGTCACTGGCGTCGGTGAACTGGCTCAGCACGCCATAAGGCTTGTTGAACAGGATCAGCCGCGCCATTTAGAACAACCTGCCCAGCATCAAATACAGCGAGGCGTCGCCCTTGGCCACGCCGCCGGCCAGGAAAAGCGGTCCCAGGGGTGTATCCGCGCCCAGGAACAGGCTGCCCGCCGGAATCAGCGAATCGAGGGTAATCTCGTCGATGGCGTTCCAGGCTCCACCGACTTCCAGCGAGCCGCCCGCGTATAGGGGGATGGTAA
>JAVMKH010000182.1:0-13279 GCA_031732935.1 Candidatus Contendibacter sp. | reverse complement strand
GGCATCACCAGGGCGCGGCGGCGAGGTCCTCCAGGGCGGAGACCCATCCGGCGGTGCCGCAGCATCGGGACCAGGTGATCGAAGCCATCGCCGCCGAACCGGAAGCGGTGGAGGGCGTGAAGGGCATCACGATCACGCAGCGGGAGGATTTCGTGATTCGGCCGTTCGAGACCGAACTGGAAGAAATTTCTGATTTCATGCCATGATCCCGGACGTTACCGCGTCCGGGTTTTTAGTGCGTTGCACTGGGAAGGGGACTCATCGAATCCCCAACCCGCTGCATTGCAGCCCTTGCCTTGCCCCGCCTTGCCTTGCCGCGCCATGCCTTGCCTGGCCACGTCACTGCATGCAGTGGAAGATACAGGACATTATGGCATGAAAGATTACCACGTGACAATGACCGGGCTGACCCCCCTACTGATGCACTACGACAACATCGAATGGGCGGGCATCACCAGCCTTCCGGAGGTTGTGGCTTCCGGCGGCCGTCCGGCGGGGGAGGGGAGTTGGGACCGGCGCGCCGCTGGCTTTCCCGCTTGAGGATGGCATAGATGTTTTTCAGCGTCGTTCCGTGTTGCACGGCAAGCATCGATTGGTTGCAACCATTGAACTCTTCAAAAATTTTCGCGTCCCGCGCCAGGCGGTTCGGTAGGCTCAAAGGCCAATAAAGGGCGCAGCCCGCAAAGCGCCGGCGCATTGCTTCGGTGATTTCGCGACTGATGCTGGCGGCGCGATCGATGCCACGCCGCGCCAGTTCCTCATGCAAAATTTCGGCAACCTCGGCGGTCGTGGGGTGACAGCCAGGGCTGATGTTCCGTGAACTTCCGCCCATTTCCCGCCCCGGCATGGCTCAAACCCAAGACGGGTTCAACTGCCGATAAAGTTCGGCCAAGCCCTTATCGAACAAATCCCCTCCCGACGGGATTCCACCAACAAAATGCTCTCGAATCTGCTGCTCGGTGGGCAATACCGGCTGGCGCACGATTCCGAATCCGGCGAGGGCATCTTGCAGAGTGGTAAGCTCCTGGGCCACAGCCCGTAGGTCGGAATCCAATTCCGCCAGGCGCTGCGCCCGTTCCTCGCGCGTCAAGGCCTCCGCTGGCCAGTCCATTCCCTCAGCCGCCGCGCGCACGGCCGCGCCGACGTGATCGGCGAGCAGCCCGACCAGATTTTGGGGAATCGAACGTCCTCGATCGCAACCAGCGCCGACAAAATCGATGAATGACTGCTTGGATTTCAACGGGATCGGCCGATCTGGATGGCCGGCGAGGTTTGTAATTTGCGGTTGCAGTTCAGCCAGAAAACCAGCCTGCTCTTGCCTCAGCCAAGCCTCCAATTCTTGCAGCGTGGTTTCACGCGCCAGGGCAAGCCCAGCGACCCGCTGGCGCTCCACCAGAAGCGCGCCGCGCCGGGCGTTCAGTTCTTGCAGGCGCTCGCCCAGGGCGGCAACGGCTTCTCTAAGCTTGCCGAGGTTTTGGGATTGATCGTCGCTCATGATTTTTCCAGTTATCTCACGCGGCCGGATTCGACTGCGCGGTTGAATTGAGAAAGCGATTGGAAGGTTCCGAATTCGCGAACAAGCGCCGGGTCTTTGAGAAAATCGCTTTCCGAATTGCAGGCGATTTGCCTGAATGGTTGGCGCGGCTGGGACAGCCGGACTCGGCCAGCGGATTCCGCTTTGCGGAATGCCGCGTACCCGGAAAACTCGCCGAATTCGCGAACCAAGGCGGGATTCGAAAAAAACTCAGTCCGCAGTGCGTTGTTTTCTTCTCGATTGAGCGCCGTCAATTCGAGGTTTGGACTGTTGACCAGGGCGGCAGAAATAAGCTCACGGATTTCGCCCGTCTGTTTCTCGTACCGGAACACCGGGCTGAGAAAACGGTATTCGCGGGCGCTGATTTGCTGGGCCGCCCGTTCTGTCCATTCAGCCCGCCCCCACACAGCGCCGTCTCGCAGCTCCAAGGCGGTCACCCAGCCCGCCGCAGGGCTTTCCAGTCCGGCCGGCGCGCGGTGCTCGCTGGCGTGCTCCCAGTCGACGCACAAGGGCATACCGCGTTGCTGGAATGCCTGAATCAGGCGGTCCGGGTCCGACAGACGCCATGCTCTGCCGTCCCGGCCGACGATGTCCGGGCCGGCTGGCAACAGTTGAATCAGGTTGGGCGCGCCGGCGACTTGCGCGCACAGTTCGACATGGAAGTTCATTCGTTCACCTCAATGTTTTCGAGTTTCAGCAGTTCGGCATTCAGTGTGGCGAATGCAGCTCTAAAGGCCAGGATCGCAGCGCGGGTTGCTGAATTTATCGAAGGCGCGATCAGTTTTTGCTCGTCCGATTTCCGTAACCTTGCGACGTACAGGTGAACCCCGCTTTTTCCGACGAAAACGCCACGCGCTGCGAGCCACTCCGAAAGCCCTACCGTTTCGGAGTAAGCACGGCGCCTGATTTCTTCATCGAAAGCCGCCAGTTCGGCTTTCGTCATTCGACGCCAAAACGCTGGCTTAGGCATTGCACTCACTTTGGGGTAACGGGCGTTGAGCGCGGCCAGGGCGGCGCCCTGGGCGGCGGGCCGATGGTCGGGCGGTCAGCCAAGCGGCAACTTCAGATTCAATCCAGCCGATCGCCCGACTGCCGATCGAGATCGGCGCGGGGAAATCCCCTCGGCGGACCATCAGGTAGATGCTGCTGCGGGATAGGCCGGTCGTGGCTTTGACGGCGGGCAGTCGGAGTACTTTTTTGGTCGCCATGAGGTCTCCTCAATCGATGATGGAAACCGTTGTATCACGGCGAATCCCGGTTTCATCCCGGTTAAAAACGGGATGATGGCGGACGGCTAAAGGTTGAGGTCGCGAATTTTCGTGAGGGCGTTTTGCAGGGCCTTGAACGTGGTCCCTCTGGATACGCCACCGTCTGCGGTATCGAAGACGATTTTCCCTTGCGGTCCTTCGCCATTTTCTGTTTCCACGTCGAGGAATTCGGCAACCCCGCTATCGGGATGGCCGGCGCCTGAAATGAGAAAGTCCCAAACCTCGATCGGTGTTGGCTCTCGATTCCGATTCAACAGGATTCGCCTTGCTTCGGCGATGACCATCGTTTTCCTCTGCGGCCGGATTGAGGGTTTCGGTTCCTCGGTCGCCTGATCCGGTCCTCGTAGATCGGAGAAAAGATGCTGTGGGTATCGGGCGGCGGCGAACTGATAGACCTCGTCGCGGAACAGCCCCCAGGTGAAGTCTGGAAGTTGCGTCCGCTGATCCACGGGCAGGTGAATCCAACGAAGCTGGTTGTCCGGGTGGCGTGGAGACAGATCGCCATCGGCGATAGCATCTGCAAAAATCCGCCAGGCATCGGTCAAGAAAGAAAGCCTGCCCGCGCGCCAGTCGATCAGAAGCGCAGCTTCCCACAGGGTGAAGTAATCTTGATCGGCCAGTTCGGCGATGGCTTCGAGGTCGGGATGCAGCAACCGAAGCGCCGGGTCTGGATATTCTTCGGGTTTGGTGGGGAAATACAGGTCATCGTCGAGGCAGGCGAGCCACGATTTCGCAAAGCTGCGCCGCAGGCTTGTGCGACATACTTTGCGGAGTTCCTCAAAAGCCTCATAAAACTCTACAAAAGCATCTACGGCCGTTCGGTCATCAGCAGCGTTTTTCACTGGATACCCCTTCCGGTATCCTTCAAGGAAGAGGGCCAGCCAGGTCGGTGAAGGTGGCCGACCGTTCGGGTCGCGTTCCCTAGGCTGGCCGCAAGACGATCAGGCGGCGCGGCCAAACCGCCCCAGGATGATGTTCTGCGGGTCGTGAGCGGTGCTCGTCAGCAGCTCCAGCCGCTCGCCCACCACGCGCCAGGCCTCGGCCTGCTCGCCCCTCAGTTCCTGCCGCTGATACGTCCGCTTGATCCGGTTCGGTTCGACGTGGCTGAGGCATTTTTCGATGGTGTCGGGGCCAACGCCCAAGTCGCCCATGAAGGTAGCCATGGTTCTCCGCAGGTCGTGCGGCGTCCACGGGCCGCCGGGGAGTTGCAACGCGGCGGTCGCTTGGGTCCGCTTGTTCATTGGCGTCTTCAGCCGTTGCCGGTCTGCGAGTTGTCGGGTGATGCTCTTGGGATCGAGTGGGCCATGATCCTGGGCGTCGGCCGACGCGCATCGGCCGGGGTAGAGCCAAGGGGTATTCGAATGCAGGGCGTGCAATTCGTCCAGGTGACGCACGGCGAACGCACTGAGGTAGACGACATGGGGCCGGCCGTTCTTCGTTGCGGGGATGGACCAGACGCGCTTCTGAAAATCGATATGCTCCCAGCGCGCCGAGGTCAATTCGCCGATCCGGCAACCGGTTGCAAGCAACAACCAAATCGCCGTCTCGGTCGGCCGGTACAGATTCGCGGCGGGGAGTTGCCGGGCCAGGGTCTGGATTTCGCTCTCGGTCAGCACGCGGGCGCGTTCGGTGTCGGAGCCGCCGAAATCCGCCTTGCGCAGGCGATAGGTCGGGTCGGTTTCGGTGTAGCCCCGGCTGTAGGCAAATCCGAACAGTTGCCGCAACTCGCTCAAGGTCCGGGTTGCCAGCCGGCGCGCGCCACGCGCCAGGATGCTGTCCAGAATGCCGGTGATATGGGCGCGGGTAACGTCGGCCATCGCCAGTTTGCCCAGGGCAGGCAACACGTCCTTTCGGAAAGCCCGGCATACCTCGGCGCCGAGGTCTTTGCGCTGGGTCAGCTCCAGTTTTGCCCAGTGTTCGAACACGTCCGCCACGGTCGGCCGGGCGCGATGCGCGGCCATGGCGGATGCCTGCTGCTGAAGATTGGCCAGGCGCTGGGCGTCGGCCAGGCGCTTCTCCATGCGCTGCATTTTGGTTTCAAGGGCCGGGTCGGCGCCATCGCCCTTGCGGGCGGCGGCGGCTTTATCGCGGGCGGCGCGGATGGTGGCCAAGGATTGCGCGGGCCAGGTACCGCAGTAATGATCGCGCGCCTTGCCGGCGACGATGTACCGCCAGACGAAAAACACGCTGACCTCGCCGGCCTTGGAAACCCTCACCACGCCCCGCAGATTGGAGCCGTCGAACAGCTTCCGCCCCTGCTGCTCTGGCGTGATGGCTTCAAGCGTTTTTTGAGTCAGTTTTCCGGCCATGCCTATAGTGCTCCCCCGTTTGCTCCCCGTAAAAATTACGGCTTGTGTTACATTTTAACGGAAGTCTTTGAACACCTAAAGGGGGATTTAAGGCCTGATTCAACCGATTACATTCGTACCGCTTGGATGGTGTCGGAATTCTTGAAACGCATTTCAACCTGCATGGGGTGCAGGTGGTCGGAGGTTCAAATCCTCTCGCCCCGACCATTTAAAATCATGGACTTGAGGCATGGGCCTATTCGGCAAGAATGGCCCATGCCCTCCATGCTCCCCCCTTTGCTCCCCTCAATCGGCCGGGCTAGAGGATTCTTCCCGCGCCGCGCCGTTCTTTTTCGCGCGGGCCGCGCGGGCTGGCGGCCATCACCAATTTTCGGGCGGCCTCGGCCGACGCCGCATATCGATCTGCGGCGCATCCGGGCCGGCGCGGCGCTGGCGTTCGCGCGCCAGGCATTCATAGACATTTTTGACAGAAATTCCGTGAACCCTCGCCAATTCCCGGTGATTGCGCCCGTCGAATTCAGCCCAGATTTCAGCGTCTTTCGAAAGCAGAGGCGGGCGGCTCAACGGGACGTACAAATTTGAGCCCGCGAATCGCTCGCGGATTTTTTCGGTAATTTCGGCGGCGAGGCGGGGGGCCGATTCGACGCCCCGCGCCGCCAATACCTCCAGCGCAAGCTCACGAATTTCTACAACGGTCGCGTGCTCGGCTGGCCTTGCCAGCCCTGTTCGCGTTGTTGGTCTTCGTTCCTCTTCCGCGTTATGAGGGGTTGGCATGGGTTACAAGCTCCCAAAATTGGCGGGCTAACAGCCATCAATGAAAATTGACAGGCAGGTCGTCGTCGAAGTCGGGCCGGCCGTCATCCGCGAGGTCCGGCGGCGGGTCGGGTGGTGGAGCCGGGGGCGCGGCCGGCTTCGGTTTCTTCAGGTGCAGGATACCCTCCACCGTAACGTTCAGCCCCGCCCTGGGCGAGCCATCCCGATCCAGCCAGGCGGTTGGCGTCAACCGGCCAGTCACTGATAAAGCAGAATCCTTGCGCGCCACAGCCAAGGCCTCGGCGACTTCATTGAACGCGATCAGCGAGCACCATACCGTACCGCCGGCGCCATCGTCGGCCTTGAGCTTGAGGCACGTGTAGGGCTTGCCATTTTTCGCCATCCGCGAATCAGGCCAGTTGTAAGCGATTCCGGTTACCAGGACGTGAATCATGGGTTTTCCTCCCACCGGCCGGCGGCGCTGTTCCAGGTCGCTCCGGGCGCCAGCGTGCCGACTGCATCGGGTTGATCGTGGTGGCTGTTGGGGGTGTTGGGGGTGTTGGGGGTGTTTGGCCTGTTGGGGGTGTTGGGGGGCATTTTCTGCATACCAGAATATAAATCAACCTGCTGATTTCTGAATTCATCAGCTTGAAGGTACAGCGGTTTTGAAGAAAATTTCGGTTGAGTGTTGGTATCCCAAACAGCCCCAACAGCCCCAACAGGTTCAACACCAACAGGGGCTACCACCATGTATCGATCATCGTGCTTCTTGGCGACCATTCCTTCTTCGGCAAGCTTCATCAGTAGATACCGAACGCTAGAACGGTTCTTCCCAAGTTCCTGTGCCAGTTCCACCGGGGTACTGGGTTTCTCTCGCAACCGCGCCAGAATCTCCCGCCGGGCATCGCTTTGCCCGTCGCCCTTCCAGTCGGGATCATGCCGGGATACCTCGTCGGCCGGGCCCAGGTACGTCCATAAACCGGACTGGTAGCGCAGGGCCAATTCGCGGTCTTCAAAATCGCGGGAAATCAGGGTCAACGTACCGTCTTCCTCCAGGCGCTGGCGCTTGATGACGAGGATGTGGTCAACGCTGCCGGTGACCCCGGTAGAGCCTGAAACGGTGTCGAGCACATCCTCGGCATCGGCCTTGCGGCTGTGGTGAATCATCACCACGGAAACCCCGCGCCTGTCGGCGATGCCTTTGACGGTGGATCCGACCAAGTAATCTTCTGAGTACAGAAACCCGCTCCCGCCATGCCCCGCGTTGCGCACGGCGGCCAGGGTATCGATGACGACCAGCTTGACGGCGGGGTGTGCGTCCAACCACTGTTCGAGGTCGGTGGATCCGCCCGCCGATAGCCGGCGCCAGTCGGCGGCGACGTGGAGGCGGTCCACCATGTGCGGCGCGTCGCCGCCCAACTGCTTCAAGTCTTTCTGGGCGCGGCGGTTGCCCGATTCCAAAATCAGGTAAAGAACCTCGGTCGGCCGACAGGTGGTATCGGGGTGATTGAGGGCATAGCCGCCGCTGGCGACGGCGATGGCCAGTTGAGTCGCCAGCCGCGTCTTGCCCACCTTCGGGGGCGACACCAGCAGGGATACCCCTTCGGGCAGGACACCCTCCACCAGCCAGCGTAGCGGCGGAAACTCCATCGCCAGCAGCTCCCGCGCGGTCAGGGTCTTCGGGGTGGTGTGGGTGAGCCGCTCGTACGCTTGCTGCAACTGCACGATCCGCTGCCAGTCGCCGGCCTTGGCGGCGGCCTGACAGGCGCGTGCGGTGGCGTACTTCCGCATGACCACGGCGCGATAGCGGAAATTGTCGGAGTAAATGCCGAAATCCTTCACCAGCACGGCCAGATAGCCGTACTGCTCAGCGTTAAAGTCGAGGGCCTCGCCGATGGTCAGAAGGTTGACTTCTTCGCCAGCGGCGCGCAGGCGTTGAATGGTCTGGTAAATGTCCCAGTTCAGACCTTCAAGGAAGTCCTCGCGGGCTAGGAAATCGACCTCGGCGAGCTTCTCCGGCCGGCCGATCAGAGAGCCTATCAGCTCGTGCTCGGCGGGTAGGGCCAGACCGGAATCTTTCTTGCCCCTCACACGGGCATTCGCGTTCATGCCGGGCCTCACTGAAACAGGTCGGGTTGGCGGATGAAATCGGCGATGGTGCCGGTCAGGGCGCCCGGGTGCCGGCGGCTGAATTCGGTCAGCCAGGCCTCGCCCAGTTCCCGCGTGTTCGCCGCGGCGGCCGCCAGTCCGGCGCCGTGATTGTTGCCGCAACACACGCAGTCGCAGTGAGGATGCTTCGCCTCGTAGCACTTGGCGTCGCAACGGCCGATGACGCCCTGAGAATTTCCAACCTGGATGAGGGTCATGGCGTCACCTCCCGGGATGGCGCCATCTCGCTACCGCAGTGCGAGCCGGCCTTGCCGGTGCGCTGGGCTTCCAACAGGTTTTCCAGGTGGTCGAGGGCGCCGATGAGGGTTTCCAGGATCAGGGCATGACCGAACTGGGAGCCGTGGGGCATCGCCTCCCGTTCGATGTCAACCCATGATAGGAAGGTCAGCACGCTGCGGACGTTGTGCGCGATGTCGGCGGGGTTATTGTCGGCCAGGGGGTTGGCTGGCGGGGGCACTACGGGATTTTTACGCATGGGGACAACTCCAGGTCTGGTTGGAGCCGTCGCCGCTTGTTCCACGCAAATGGCGACGGGGTGCGCGGGGGTGGAACTACCGGACCTGGGGCCGGCCAGCCGTGAGGCTGCCCCGCGCACCCCGCCATGGAAGACGCGGGCGCAAAAAATGCGCCGGGTATCGCAAGAGGGGCGCGGTTGCGCCAAGTGTTCCGGGTTCCACGCCGGGCCGGCCGCTTTCAGGCCGACGGCGAAAGTATACAGGGTGCAAGGGAAAAAAGCCCGGCCGTAACCGCGAGAAACAGCCGGGAAACCACGCGATTGATCAGGTCCAACCGGGGTTCAGCCGCCGATAAAGTTCGGCCATGCCCCGATCGAACATATCACCTCCCGACGGTAGTCCACCCCCAAAATGCTCTTTAATCTGCTGCTCGGTGGGCAATATCGGCTGGCGCACGATTCCGAATCCGGCGAGGGCATCTTGCAGAGTGGTAAGCTCCCGTCCCACAGCCCGTAGGTCGGAATCCAGTTCCGCCAGGCGCTGCGCCCGTTCCTCGCGCGTCAGGGACTCCGCTGGCCAGTCCATTTCCTCAACCGCCGCGCGCACGGCCGCGCCGACGTGATCGGCGAGCAGCCCGACCAAATTTTGTGGAATCGAACGTCCCCGATCGCATCCAGCAGAAATAAAATCAAGAAAGGTCGCTTTGGATTTCAACGGGATCGGCCGATCAGGATGGCCGGCAAGATTGGCTACTTGCGGTTGCAGTTCAGCAAGAAACCCCGCTCGCTCGGCGGCCAGCCAACCGGCAAGCTCGGCTTGAACCGTCCGCTTTGAGAGCGGCAGGCCTGCCACGCGATTGCGCTCCACCAGCAGCGCGCCGCGCCGGGCGTTCAGTTCTTGCAGGCGCTCGCCCAGGGCGGCAACGGCTTCTCTAAGCTTGCCGAGGTTTTGGGATTGATCGTCGCTCATGATTTTTCCAGTTATCTCACGCGGCCGGATTCGACTGCGCGGTTGAATTGAGAAAGCGATTGGAAGGTTCCGAATTCGCGAACAAGCGCCGGGTCTTTGAGAAAATCGCTTTCCGAATTGCAGGCGATTTGCCTGAATGGTTGGCGCGGCTGGGACAGCCGGACTCGGCCAGCGGATTCCGCTTTGCGGAATGCCGCGTACCCGGAAAACTCGCCGAATTCGCGAACCAAGGCGGGATTCGAAAAAAACTCAGTCCGCAGTGCGTTGTTTTCTTCTCGATTGAGCGCCGTCAATTCGAGGTTTGGACTGTTGACCAGGGCGGCAGAAATAAGCTCACGGATTTCGCCCGTCTGTTTCTCGTACCGGAACACCGGGCTGAGAAAACGGTATTCGCGGGCGCTGATTTGCTGGGCCGCCCGTTCTGTCCATTCAGCCCGCCCCCACACAGCGCCGTCTCGCAGCTCCAAGGCGGTCACCCAGCCCGCCGCAGGGCTTTCCAGTCCGGCCGGCGCGCGGTGCTCGCTGGCGTGCTCCCAGTCGACGCACAAGGGCATACCGCGTTGCTGGAATGCCTGAATCAGGCGGTCCGGGTCCGACAGACGCCATGCTCTGCCGTCCCGGCCGACGATGTCCGGGCCGGCTGGCAACAGTTGAATCAGGTTGGGCGCGCCGGCGACTTGCGCGCACAGTTCGACATGGAAGTTCATTCGTTCACCTCAATGTTTTCGAGTTTCAGCAGTTCGGCATTCAGTGTGGCGAATGCAGCTCTAAAGGCCAGGATCGCAGCGCGGGTTGCTGAATTTATCGAAGGCGCGATCAGTTTTTGCTCGTCCGATTTCCGTAACCTTGCGACGTACAGGTGAACCCCGCTTTTTCCGACGAAAACGCCACGCGCTGCGAGCCACTCCGAAAGCCCTACCGTTTCGGAGTAAGCACGGCGCCTGATTTCTTCATCGAAAGCCGCCAGTTCGGCTTTCGTCATTCGACGCCAAAACGCTGGCTTAGGCATTGCACTCACTTTGGGGTAACGGGCGTTGAGCGCGGCCAGGGCGGCGCCCTGGGCGGCGGGCCGATGGTCGGGCGGTCAGCCAAGCGGCAACTTCAGATTCAATCCAGCCGATCGCCCGACTGCCGATCGAGATCGGCGCGGGGAAATCCCCTCGGCGGACCATCAGGTAGATGCTGCTGCGGGATAGGCCGGTCGTGGCTTTGACGGCGGGCAGTCGGAGTACTTTTTTGGTCGCCATGAGGTCTCCTCAATCGATGATGGAAACCGTTGTATCACGGCGAATCCCGGTTTCATCCCGGTTAAAAACGGGATGATGGCGGACGGCTAAAGGTTGAGGTCGCGAATTTTCGTGAGGGCGTTTTGCAGGGCCTTGAACGTGGTCCCTCTGGATACGCCACCGTCTGCGGTATCGAAGACGATTTTCCCTTGCGGTCCTTCGCCATTTTCTGTTTCCACGTCGAGGAATTCGGCAACCCCGCTATCGGGATGGCCGGCGCCTGAAATGAGAAAGTCCCAAACCTCGATCGGTGTTGGCTCTCGATTCCGATTCAACAGGATTCGCCTTGCTTCGGCGATGACCATCGTTTTCCTCTGCGGCCGGATTGAGGGTTTCGGTTCCTCGGTCGCCTGATCCGGTCCTCGTAGATCGGAGAAAAGATGCTGTGGGTATCGGGCGGCGGCGAACTGATAGACCTCGTCGCGGAACAGCCCCCAGGTGAAGTCTGGAAGTTGCGTCCGCTGATCCACGGGCAGGTGAATCCAACGAAGCTGGTTGTCCGGGTGGCGTGGAGACAGATCGCCATCGGCGATAGCATCTGCAAAAATCCGCCAGGCATCGGTCAAGAAAGAAAGCCTGCCCGCGCGCCAGTCGATCAGAAGCGCAGCTTCCCACAGGGTGAAGTAATCTTGATCGGCCAGTTCGGCGATGGCTTCGAGGTCGGGATGCAGCAACCGAAGCGCCGGGTCTGGATATTCTTCGGGTTTGGTGGGGAAATACAGGTCATCGTCGAGGCAGGCGAGCCACGATTTCGCAAAGCTGCGCCGCAGGCTTGTGCGACATACTTTGCGGAGTTCCTCAAAAGCCTCATAAAACTCTACAAAAGCATCTACGGCCGTTCGGTCATCAGCAGCGTTTTTCACTGGATACCCCTTCCGGTATCCTTCAAGGAAGAGGGCCAGCCAGGTCGGTGAAGGTGGCCGACCGTTCGGGTCGCGTTCCCTAGGCTGGCCGCAAGACGATCAGGCGGCGCGGCCAAACCGCCCCAGGATGATGTTCTGCGGGTCGTGAGCGGTGCTCGTCAGCAGCTCCAGCCGCTCGCCCACCACGCGCCAGGCCTCGGCCTGCTCGCCCCTCAGTTCCTGCCGCTGATACGTCCGCTTGATCCGGTTCGGTTCGACGTGGCTGAGGCATTTTTCGATGGTGTCGGGGCCAACGCCCAAGTCGCCCATGAAGGTAGCCATGGTTCTCCGCAGGTCGTGCGGCGTCCACGGGCCGCCGGGGAGTTGCAACGCGGCGGTCGCTTGGGTCCGCTTGTTCATTGGCGTCTTCAGCCGTTGCCGGTCTGCGAGTTGTCGGGTGATGCTCTTGGGATCGAGTGGGCCATGATCCTGGGCGTCGGCCGACGCGCATCGGCCGGGGTAGAGCCAAGGGGTATTCGAATGCAGGGCGTGCAATTCGTCCAGGTGACGCACGGCGAACGCACTGAGGTAGACGACATGGGGCCGGCCGTTCTTCGTTGCGGGGATGGACCAGACGCGCTTCTGAAAATCGATATGCTCCCAGCGCGCCGAGGTCAATTCGCCGATCCGGCAACCGGTTGCAAGCAACAACCAAATCGCCGTCTCGGTCGGCCGGTACAGATTCGCGGCGGGGAGTTGCCGGGCCAGGGTCTGGATTTCGCTCTCGGTCAGCACGCGGGCGCGTTCGGTGTCGGAGCCGCCGAAATCCGCCTTGCGCAGGCGATAGGTCGGGTCGGTTTCGGTGTAGCCCCGGCTGTAGGCAAATCCGAACAGTTGCCGCAACTCGCTCAAGGTCCGGGTTGCCAGCCGGCGCGCGCCACGCGCCAGGATGCTGTCCAGAATGCCGGTGATATGGGCGCGGGTAACGTCGGCCATCGCCAGTTTGCCCAGGGCAGGCAACACGTCCTTTCGGAAAGCCCGGCATACCTCGGCGCCGAGGTCTTTGCGCTGGGTCAGCTCCAGTTTTGCCCAGTGTTCGAACACGTCCGCCACGGTCGGCCGGGCGCGATGCGCGGCCATGGCGGATGCCTGCTGCTGAAGATTGGCCAGGCGCTGGGCGTCGGCCAGGCGCTTCTCCATGCGCTGCATTTTGGTTTCAAGGGCCGGGTCGGCGCCATCGCCCTTGCGGGCGGCGGCGGCTTTATCGCGGGCGGCGCGGATGGTGGCCAAGGATTGCGCGGGCCAGGTACCGCAGTAATGATCGCGCGCCTTGCCGGCGACGATGTACCGCCAGACGAAAAACACGCTGACCTCGCCGGCCTTGGAAACCCTCACCACGCCCCGCAGATTGGAGCCGTCGAACAGCTTCCGCCCCTGCTGCTCTGGCGTGATGGCTTCAAGCGTTTTTTGAGTCAGTTTTCCGGCCATGCCTATAGTGCTCCCCCGTTTGCTCCCCGTAAAAATTACGGCTTGTGTTACATTTTAACGGAAGTCTTTGAACACCTAAAGGGGGATTTAAGGCCTGATTCAACCGATTACATTCGTACCGCTTGGATGGTGTCGGAATTCTTGAAACGCATTTCAACCTGCATGGGGTGCAGGTGGTCGGAGGTTCAAATCCTCTCGCCCCGACC
>JAVMKH010000181.1:1945-13280 GCA_031732935.1 Candidatus Contendibacter sp. | reverse complement strand
CGGATTCGGCGGGAGGAAGAACTGCCGGTGTACGAGCGGCTGGGGGACGTGCGGGAGCGGGCGGTGACGCAGGGGAAGATCGCCGACGTGTTGCAGGCGCGGGGCGAGCTGGACGAGGCGCTGCGGATTCGGCGGGAGGAAGAACTGCCGGTGTACGAGCGGCTGGGGGACGTGCGGGAGCGGGCGGTGACGCAGGGGAAGATCGCCGACGTGTTGCAGGCGCGGGGCGAGCTGGACGAGGCGCTGCGGATCTACCAGGAAGCGGTGCTGCCGGCGTGCCAGCGACTCGGGCTAGCGCGGGAGGTACTCATTTTTCGTGCCAACATCGGAATCCTTTACCTGAAACGCGGTGCGACGGGAGACCGCGAAAAGGCGTTGGAACTCTTAAACTTGGCCCTGCAAGACTCGCAACGGCTGAGGCTTCCCGAAGCCCAGCAAATCGCCGAGATTATCCGATGGGTGCGAGCGTCGCCAGATTCACTGGCCTCCCCTAGCTAACCCCGCCGCCAGCTATGGAACCGTTCCACCCAGGCCAGCAATTTCTGGGGCGCGTGGGCCTTCTTCCAGACGCCGGCGGCGTATTTGTTGGCTTCGGCCAGGGTCGGGTAAATGTGGATGGTGCCGAGGATTTGGTTCAGGCCGAGGCCGTGACGCATCGCCAGCACGTACTCGGCCAGCAGATCGCCGGCGTGCTCGCCGACGATGGTGACTCCCAAAATCTGGTCCTTGCCCGGCGCGGTCAGCACCTTGACGAAACCGTGCGCCTCGCCGTCGGCGATGGCCCGGTCCAGGTTGTCGATACCGTACACCGTCACCTCGTGGGCAATGCCCTTCTCCCGCGCGTCCTGCTCGTTCAAACCCACCCGCGCTACTTCGGGATCGACGAAGGTGGACCAGGGAATCACCGAATAATCGGCCTTGAACGTCTTGAACGGCCGGAACAGCGCGTTGACGGAGGCATACCACGCCTGATGAGCGGCGGTGTGGGTAAACTGGTACGGCCCGGCTACGTCGCCGGCGGCGTAAATATTGGGATAGAGCGTCTGCAAATACGCGTTGGTTTCCACGGTGCGAGCGCGGGTGAGGGGAATTCCCAGTTCCTCCAGACCGTAACCGGCGGTGTTCGCCACCCGACCGACCGCGACCAGCACCGCATCGAACGGAATCCGCGCGTCCTGGCCTTCGTGCTCGGCGATCAACACCTTCTCGCCGTTCTCCACCACGAACTGCTTGGCCGTGTGGTTGACCAACACGCGGATGCCTTCCCGCCGAAACCGCTCCGCGACCAACGCCGAAACCTCCGGGTCTTCCCGAATCAGAATGCGCGGGGCCATTTCCACCTGCGTGACCTGGCTGCCGAAGCGGGCGAAGGTCTGGGTCAATTCCGAACCGATGGGTCCACCACCCAACACCACCAGCCGTTTCGGCAATTCGCGAAGCCGCCAAACCGTGTCCGACGTGAGATAACCGACTTGCTCTAGCCCCGGAATCGGCGGCACGAACGGCCGCGCGCCGGCGGCGATGACGATGGCGCGGGTGGTCAAGGTCCGCATGCCCTCGGCGGTGGTCGCTTCCACCGTCCACGGCGAGGTGATTTTCGCCGCGCCTTCGATCACCTCCACGCCCAAGCCGGTGTAGCGTTCCACCGAATCGTGCGGCGCGACTTCCCGAATCACCCGTTGCACCCGCTCCATCACCTCGGCGAAATCGAACTCCGCCTCGGCCTTGCGGATGCCGAATTCCGAAGAACGCCGGAGATGGGACAGCAGCTTGGCGGAACGAATCAGCGCCTTGGACGGTACGCAGCCGGTGTTCAGGCAGTCGCCGCCCATCCGATGCTGCTCGATCAATGTCACCTTGGCCTTGACCGCCGCCGCGATATAGGCGGTCACCAGCCCCGCCGAACCGGCGCCGATCACCACCAGATTACGGTCGAACCGCTTCGGCTTGGGCCACCTGGCGTACACCCGCCGTGTTTTCACCACCGCCACGATTTTCCTGGCGATCCACGGAAAGACGCCCAGCAAGGCAAAGGCGATCAACAAACCGGGCGACAGGATGCCCTGGAGCGAGTCGATCCGCGCCAGTTGGGTGCCGGCGTTCACGTAAACCACGGTCCCGACTAACATGCCCATTTGGCTGACCCAGTAAAAGGTCCAGGTTCGAATCGGCGTCAGGCCCATCACCAGGTTGATGACGAAGAACGGAAAGATCGGGATCAACCGCAAGGTGAACAGGTAGAAGCCGCCCTCTTTTTCCATCCCTGCGTTGATCGCCTGCAACCGGTCGCCGAACCGGCCTTGTACCCAGTCTCGCAACACGAAGCGGGCAACGAGAAAGGCCAGGGTGGCGCCAAGCGTCGAAGCGAAGGAAACGATCACCGTGCCCCAGAACAAGCCGAAGATCGCGCCTCCAACCAAGGTCAGAATCGCCGCGCCGGGCAGCGACAGGCCGGTGACCGCCACGTAAACGACGAAGAAAATTCCCGCCGCCAAGCCAGGATGCGCCGCTCGGTAAATTTCGATGGCCGCTTGCTGGGACTTGAAATAGTCCAGGCTGAAGAACCGCCCCAGATCGAAGGCGAAAAAAACGCCGACCAGCAGGGCGAACGCCACGGTTAACAGTAGCTTGCCAGTTTTCATCAAAAAAACTCCGTTTCCCGCGTATTGCGGTCGATTTGGATGCGGATTTCGTAAAAAATTCCGAGTGGAGAAGCCCGCGAAGCAAAACGTTGATCTTTAGACGCGCTCACCTTCACCCGTGATAAAAATGTGATCTCCATCGTCGATAATTATCCTGGCAGGGTTCAAAAACGATGGTGGATTTTCATTGGTGCGAAAGTCGGTACCGAGTTGAGAACGATGGCACGTCAGGTATTGCTGGTCGAGGACGACCGTGAAATCGCCGAACTGGTCGAACTGCATCTCCGCGATATTCACTGCGCGGCGGATATCGCCGGCAGCGGACAAGAAGCCTTGGCGCGTCTCGCCCAACATCGCTACGACCTGATGATCCTGGATTTGATGCTGCCCGACTTGGACGGACTGACGATCTGCCAGCGGTTGCGAGCCGGCGGCGATTACCTGCCGATTTTGATGCTGACCGCTAAATCGTCGGAACTTGACCGCGTGTTGGGCCTGGAACTGGGTGCCGACGATTATCTGGTGAAACCGTTCAGCTTTCCGGAACTGCTCGCTCGGGTGAAGGCATTATTGCGGCGGGCCGAGGCCCTGGGCGGTCCGACCGGAGCGACTCCGGACGACGCCCGCATCACGCGCGGCCCCCTCGTGATCGAAGTGAGCAAGCGCCGGGTTCTCCTGGCGGATCGGGAGCTAGCGCTGACCGCCAAGGAATTCGATCTGCTGCTGTATTTCGCCCGCCAGCCCGGCCGAGTGTTCAGCCGTAGCCAATTGCTGGATCAGGTTTGGGGCTATGGCCACGAAGGCTACGAACACACGGTCAACTCGCATATCAACCGCCTGCGCGCCAAACTGGAACCCAATCCGGCGGAGCCTCGTTATCTGCTCACCGTCTGGGGCGTCGGCTACAAGTTCACCGAGTCATGCTGAACACCCTGTACGGCAAGCTGGCCCTGGCGCTGATGGCATTGCTGGGCGCTATCGGCCTGAGCTACGGCCTGATCAGCCACGCCCTGACCCAGCGTTATCTTCAGGAAGCCCAGCAAAGCTTCAATCGCGATCTGGCCCGCAACCTGGTCGCCGACCAGCGGCTGATCGCCGACGGTCGGCTCGATGCCAAGGCGTTGAAGGTCACCTTCGAACGCTACATGACCATCAATCCCAGCATCGAAATCTATTGGCTGGATGCCCAGGGCACGATTCTCGCGTACTCCGCCGAGCCGACGGAGGTCAAGCGCGACCGGGTGGCACTGGAGCCGATCCGGGCCTTCCTGAGTGGTGCCGAACTGCCGATCTTCGGCGACGATCCGCGCAGCCACGATGCCCGCAAAAGTTTTTCAGTGACGCCCATTCCCGCGACCGAGCCGCCCGAAGGCTACCTGTACGTGGTGCTGCGCGGCGAGATGTACGAATCCTTCGAGCGCCTTTATCGGGACAGTTTGCTGCTGCGACTCAGCGCCTGGGTGTTGACCGGTAGTTTGCTGGCCGGTTTGCTGGCCGGTCTGTTGCTGTTCCGACTGCTGACCCGGCGGCTGCGACGGCTGGCGGCGGTGGTCGATACTTTCCAGCAAAGCGAATTTGCGACCTGGATGCCCTATCGCGGCGCCGGTGCCCGGGGCGACGAAATCGAACAACTCGGCCTGTATTTCGACCGGATGGCCGAACGCCTGCAAACCCTGATCGGCACCTTGCGGGAACGCGACACGTTGCGGCGCGAACTGGTCAACCACGTCTCGCACGACTTGCGCACGCCGCTGGCCGCGCTGCACGGTTATCTGGAAACCCTGCAATTGAAAGCCGACCGCTCGTCGCCCACCGAGCGGCAAGTCTATCTCGACGCCGCCTTGCGCCACTCGAAACGGTTGAGCAGACTGGTGGGCGATCTGTTCGAGCTGGCCAAGCTCGACGCCCACGCCATTCAGCCGCGCCGCGAGCGCTTCCCCGCCGCCGAACTGTTGCAGGACATCGCCCAAAAGTACCGGATCGCCACGCGGGAGCACCAAATCGAGATCGATCTGCGTCTGCCGTCGACGGCGCTGTTCGTCGAAGCCGACATCGGCATGATCGAACGGTTGCTGGACAACCTGATCCTCAACGCGCTGCATCACACCCCACCCGACGGACGGATTGCCCTCGAACTCGACTCGCGGGAAGAAATCGCCACCTTCACCGTCACCGACACGGGCCATGGCATCGCCCCCGAGGACTTGCCGTTCGTGTTCGACCGGTTCTATCGTGGGTCGAGCCGGGCGAAGGACGACGGCAACCATTTAGGGCTGGGGTTGGCCATCGCCCGCCGCATCGCCGAATTGCATGGCGGTGAACTGCGCGCGAGCAGCGAATTGGGCCGGGGTACCCGCTTCACCTTCGATCTACCGGTCGGCACATCCCGAGCCAATGAGTTTGAGGTTGAGGCGACGGATCAGCGATCCAAAATCGTCGTGATGGAAAAGTGAGGATTTCGTGAGGGCATCGTGAAGCCGGGGCGGCACAGTACGTGCCGGGCAACCCCAGCGGTTTCCAAACCCTCACGAACCGATACGGAGAATGCGACGATGAAGCTGTTGGCCACTGTCTTGACTGCATTTTTGTTGCTGACCGCCCCACTGACCGGCGCCCAGGCGCAATTCGTCAGGGGCGTGATGTACGAAGTGACGATCACCAACATTACCCGAGGTTCGCTCTTCGCGCCGATCCTGGTGGCCAGTCATCGCTCTGGCGTAAGCTTGTTCGCGTTGGGCGAGCCGGCCAGCGCGGAACTGGCGATGCTGGCCGAGGGCGGCAACGTCGAACCCCTGGCGCAAGCGTTGCGCGCCGACAGCCGCGTGGTCGACGTCGCGAACTCCGGCGGACCGCTGGAACCGGGCCAGTCGGTTACGGTGCAGGTGGCCGCGCAAGGCGCCGATCACATCAGCCTCGCCGCGATGATCGTGCCGACCAACGACGGTTTTATTGCGCTGAACGGTGTCGAGGCTCCGCGTTCCGGCAGCGAGACTCACTGGGTACCGGGTTACGATGCGGGCTCGGAACCCAACGATGAACTTTGCGTTTCCATTCCTGGTCCGCAATGTGGTGGCGAAGGGGCTTCGCCATTGGCGGGCGGCGAAGACTTCGTGCATGTGCACTCCGGGATTCACGGCATCGCCGATCTGAAAGCCGAGGAGTACGACTGGCGGAATCCCGTGGCGGTCGTCACGATCAAGAAGACCGCGCGATAACGGATCCTGCGGGTGGCGGGCCATGGCCCGCCGCGGTTTCTCATTCATCGACGGCGCGGGGTAAGACATGAACGGGATGATCGGAGACACCGGGCGACGGCGCGGCGGTCCGTGGGCGCTTCCGGTGCTGGGCCTGGTGGCGATGGGACTGCTACCTTCCGCCGCGTCCGCCGCAAGCTGCCGGGCGCGAAGCGGGCCGACCCAAGCCGCCTTGATCGAGCTGTACACCTCCGAGGGATGCAGCAGTTGTCCGCCCGCCGATCGCTGGCTGGCGGCGTTGGCAATGGAACCGGCGCTGAGAGGCAAGGTGGTGCCGCTGGCCCTGCATGTGGATTACTGGGACAACCTGGGTTGGCGCGACCGGTTCGCCCAGTCCGATTTCGGCACCCGGCAACGCGCGCTGACCGCCGCGCAGGGCAGCAAGACCGTCTTTACCCCGCAGGTGATGGTCAACGGCCGCACCACGCTGAACTGGGGCCGGGACACGGCGTTTCGCCAGCACATCGCCGCGATCAACGCCCAACCAGCCGAGGCGGAGCTGACCCTGGAAATCGTCCCCGCCGCCGATGCCTGGTTGACCCAGGTTCAAGGCCGGTTGCAACCTGGCGCGGCGGTCGCTCACGCCGGGGTGTTCGTGGCGTTGTACCAGGATGGCTTGGCCAGTCAGGTCACCGCCGGCGAGAATGCGGCGCGGCGGCTGCGCCACGAACGGGTGACGCGGGAACTGATCGGGCCGCTGTCGGTAGCGGCGGACGGCAGCTTCGCGCACCCGCATCGGTTTCACCTGCCCGAGGACGCCCGCCCTCGCGACCTTGGCGTCGCGGCGTTCGTCCAGGATCGGACCAATGGCCAAGTGTGGCAGGCACTGGCACTGGCCGCCTGCCCAGAGTAAATCGAATCAGTTGGAAACCGTCATGCGACTACTCGATCGGGAGGCGCGGCGTCGAGCGCCCCGCCGCAACTGCTGCCCTGCCCGGCGGTACAGCCGTAGCAATGATCGGCGACCTGGATGCGGGCGCCGGCCAACTCCCGGTCCAGCAGCGCGGATAGGTGCGTGCGATTCGATCCATCAACGCCCAGCGGCAGCTTCAGCATCTGGTTGAAATCGCAATCGTAGACGTAACCCTGCCAGTCCACGGAAACAAGATTCCGACACATCACCGCTTCCAGGTTCTCGTCCCGGTGGGCGGATTTGAGCAGGTCCATGTAGGGCTTGAACTGGCCCTTGGACAGCAGTTGGCTGCCGAACCGCTGGATCGGCATGTTGGTCAAGGCCAGCAGGCGATTGAAAACGATCCCGTGACGGGTGGCCAACTCGTGTTTGTAGGCGGCTTCCAGGCCGGTTTGATCGGGCGGCAACACCGGGCCGAGCGGGTTGTAGACCAGGTTCAGCGTCAGGCCGCTGTCGGGCCGGCCATAGCCCAGCGCGTTGAGTTGGCGCAAGCCGGCGAGGCTGGATTCGAACACGCCCTTGCCCCGCTGTTGGTCGACGTTTTCCTCCAGGTAACAGGGCAGGGACGCGGTGATTTCGACCCCATGGTGGGCCAGGAAAGCAGCCAAATCTTCCTGGCCGGGTTCGTTCAGGATCGTCAGGTTGCAGCGGTCGATGACCCGAACGCCCTGGTCGCGGGCGCGGACGACCAGTCGGCGAAAATGGGGATTCAATTCCGGCGCGCCACCGGTCAGGTCCAGGGTCGCGATGCCCCGCGCCGAGAGGTAACGCAGCAACAATTCCATCGTCTCCCAACGCATTTCCTCGGTTCGCTGGGGACCCGCCGCCACGTGGCAATGGGTGCAGGACTGGTTGCAGCGGTAGCCCAGATTGGCTTGCAACGTATCGACGCGGTCGCGATAAATGGCCGGAAAGTCGGTCTTCGCCAGCAGGGGAAACGGGTCGCGCATATCGGATTTTCTCGCGGAAGCGGTTTTTCCATCGATCAGGCCATGAACGCCTTCAGTACGGCCGCACCCCAAACAGATAGGGATGCAGAAGGAGCAACAGCACAAATAGCCCCAGCCCCCACAGGGCCGGCCGGAGCCATTCGGCCGCCACCCAGCGCTGGCGACCGCCCAGCAGCGCTGCGAAGGGCGCGAACGAGGTGACGGCGGCGAAACGTTGCCAGCGCTCGCCCTCGGACGCTATCATCCGCCGGTCGAGATGCCAGGCGCCGACCAGCGCGGTCAGCAACAGCCCGCCGAAGAACAGCAGCGACGCCAGATCGCCGTTGACGACGATATGAATCGCCGCCCACAACCCCACCCCCCACATCACCGGGTGACGGGTCACGCGCAACACACCTTGGGCCGGTTCCGAACGGTCGAGCGCGCCAGCCATCCCAACCGCCGAGGGATTGGGACTCAAGACGCCGCCGGCGATCAGAATCAGGGCCAGTGGCATCACCAGCAACGGCAAGTGGCGTAGGCCAGGACCGGGCAGCCACAGGTAGACATGATGCGAAGCCTGGCTGTAGGCGGCGATCATCGCGCCCAGCGTCACCAGGGCCACCAGCCCGTACAGTCCTTGAAACCCTTTCTCGCCCAGGCGGGCGACCAGTCGGCCGCGCAGGGGGGCGCTGGCCAGACCCAAATGACTGACGACGAAGGCGGCGCTGGTCAGCCCGGTAGCAACGAGCGCGGTATCCATGGTCATTCCTCCACGGTTGCGGTACGCCACGATGGCGCTATTCTAACCCAGCCTCACCGCCGCCATTCGGCGATGGGCCATGATTGGACCTTGAAACCGATGAACGATTTCTGGACTGCCCTCGAAAAACAGATCGGCGCGGTCACCGGCCAGCCATTCGCCATTCGCCAGCGCCATCCGGTCGGTGGCGGTTGCATCCATCAGGCTTGGCGCGTATGCGACCGGGATCGGGAATATTTCGTCAAGCGCAACGAAGCCGCCAGCCTGCCGATGTTCGAAGCCGAGGCGGCGGGATTGGCGGAATTGGCGAAGACCGCGACCGTGCGGGTTCCCCAACCGTTCGGTCATGGCCTGGTCGCCGGGCACGCCTTCCTGGTGTTGGAGTACCTGCCGCTGGGGGAAAACCGTCCGGAAACGATGGAGCGACTGGGCCGGCAACTTGCGGCCTTGCACCGTCAGCCGCAAGCCGGCTTTGGGTGGCAACGGGATAACTTCATTGGTTCCACCCCGCAGCCCAACCCGCCCAGCACGGACTGGATCGAATTCTGGCGCGAGTCGCGGCTGGGGTTTCAACTGGAGTTGGCCGCTCGCAACGGCCACGGTGGCGCGTGGCTGCGGCGGGGCGAAGCCCTGCGCGTCCGGCTGAACGGTCTGTTCGTCGGCCACCGGCCAACCCCGGCCCTGCTGCACGGCGATCTTTGGAACGGCAACGCCGGCTGCACCGTGGCTGGCGAACCCGTGGTGTTCGATCCGGCGGTCTATTACGGCGACCGCGAGGCGGATCTGGCGATGACCGAACTGTTCGGCGGATTCTCGGATCGCTTTTACGCCGCCTATCGGGAGGCGTTGCCGCTGGCGGACGGCTATCCCCAACGGCGGACGCTCTACAACCTGTACCATGTGCTCAATCATCTCAACCTGTTCGGCGGCGGTTACCTGGCCCAAGCCGAACGCATGATCGGTCAATTGCTGGCGGAGTTGAACGGCTGAAAGTGCTGTCGAATTGCCACCCGCCGCCAACGCCAGCGACCGATTCCGACCCCGCCCCGACCGCAAAGGAGCCGCTCGTGTCAGCCACCTGTCCCACCAATCATTACCGGGTCGAGCACACGGAGCTATTGCGCCGCGCGTTCCATGCACTGACTGGACGCGATCTGATCGACCCGACGCTGTCGCCCGAAGCGGCGGCGGAAGCGCTTTTTCACGCTCCGTTCGTGGTCTTGTCGCACGACACCGCGCCCGATCCGATCCTGACCTACGGCAACGCAAAGGCCCTGGAGCTGTTCGAACTGACGTGGGAGGAATTGACTCGAATGCCGTCGCGCCACACGGCGGAAGCGCCTGATCGGGCCGAACGCGAACGCCTGCTCGCGCGGGTCGCGGCTCAGGGATTCATCGACGACTATTCCGGCGTGCGGATCTCGCGCACGGGCCAGCGGTTCCTGATCGAGCGGGCGACGGTTTGGAACCTGACCGATGCCGCGGGCCAACGATGCGGGCAGGCCGCGACGTTTCGGGAGTGGCGGTACTTGGAGAATGCCAGGCTGGAGCGGAGTCGATGAGAGAAACCGCAATGGGCGAACCGGGCGCGTTCACCCGACCACGAAGTCCGCGACATCCACCCGGATCGCCGGGCGATCCAGGGACACCGCGACCGCTATCGCGTAGTTCCTGGCCCACTCGCCACCGTTCTCGAAACACTCCTCGCCCGCGTACTTGGCGACGTTCAGGATCATGTCGAGCAGCAGGATCTTGCCGACCGGATTGGACGGCACGCACTCCAACTCCTCGAATTCCCGGGCCAGCCAGGTACGCGCCCACTCCTTGTCCATGCCTCGCATGTCGCCATCGTGCAGCATGATCTCATATTCCCTGTCGTGGTCGAACGATATGGTAACGGCGTGGCTCACGGTGATCTCCTTGGGTGTCGATTGGGTCTTTTAGAAGGCCATTATACGATTCTCGGCCGCCCGTCACCGGCCGTTGCGGGAAAACCTCAACGAAATGAGCCTATTTTCACATGGAGGGTCACCCAAGCACGCTATAGACTTAGAGCCTATACCAAAACTCCCCTCGCCCTTTGGGAGAGGGGCGGGGGGTGAGGGTTTATTTTCAATGGGTTCGTTCCCTCACCCTAACCCTCTCCCAAAGGGCGAGGGGATTCGTTGGGAAATTTTTGATGGTTTTCAAAGCAATTCATACTGTTAATTTTCGTATAGGCTCTTAATGCAACGCCAGCGCAATACCCTTCCGTCAATACCGCGTCGGTGACCGCTTTCGAGGGCCAGAATGGTCTTCGCGCCCGGACCAAGGAGTGAAACATGATCCTCACCCAGGAACAGGAAATGATCCGCGACACCTTGCGCCAGTTCGCCCGCGAGCGGCTGGCGCCCAACGCGGCCGAATGGGAACGCGCCCGAACGTTCCCGCGCGAAGCCCTGCGCGAACTGGCGGAATTGGGAGTCATGGGCATGGTGGTGCCGGAGCGGTGGGGGGGCGCCGGCCTGGATTATCTGTCGATGGTGTTGGCCATCGAAGAGATCGCCGCCGGCCATGGGGCCACTTCCACCGTCGTCTGCGTGCAAAATTCGCTGGCCTGCGGCATCACCTTGAAATACGGCAACGACGATCAAAAAACGCGCTATCTCACCAAATTCGCGCGGGGGGAGTGGCTGGGCTGCTTTTGTTTGACCGAGCCGCACACCGGCTCCGACGCCGCCGCTATTCGGACCACGGCACGGCGCGAGGGCGACGCTTGGGTGCTGAACGGCGCCAAGCAATTCATCACCACCGGCAAGGAAGGCGATGTCGCCATCGTCTTTGCCGTGACCGAT
>JAVMKH010000181.1:0-1875 GCA_031732935.1 Candidatus Contendibacter sp. | reverse complement strand
CGTCCAGCATCAGGCGGTGCTGTTCCGCCTGGCCGACATGGCGACCCAGATCGAGGCGGCCCGACAGATGGTCTGGCACGCCGCCAGCTTGCGCGACGCCGACCGCCCCTGCCTGAAGGAAGCGTCCATGGCCAAGCTATTCGCGTCCGAAATGGCCGAGCGGGTTTGCTCGGACGCCATTCAGATTCACGGCGGTTACGGGTACAGTATCGACTTTCCCGTGGAGCGCCTTTATCGGGACGTCCGGGTGACCCAGATCTACGAAGGCGCTTCCGATATTCAACGTCTGGTGATCGGGCGGGCGGTGGCTGGCTGATCGTTTGGAAATTTTCCATGGGACCTTTGCAAGGCATCAAGATCGTCGAATTCGCCGGACTTGGGCCGGTGCCCTTCGCCGGCATGATGCTGTCCGACCTGGGAGCGGAGGTGGTGCGGATCGACCGCGCCGCGGCGTCGAACGCAGCGCAAGCCAAGATGTTTGCGCCAGACAGGGACATTCCCAATCGGGGACGGCGCATGATCCGGCTCGACCTGAAAACCCCGGACGATGCGGCGGCGGCGTTGCGCTTGATCGAACGGACCGACGCGCTGATCGAGGGCTTCCGGCCCGGCGTCATGGAACGGCTGGGACTGGGACCCGAGGTTTGCCTGGCGCGGAACCCGCGATTGATCTACGGTCGCATGACCGGTTGGGGCCAGACCGGGCCGTTGGCCCCCACCGCTGGCCACGACATCAACTATCTGGCGCTGTCGGGCGTGCTCCACGCCATCGGCCGCGCCGACGGCGGGCCGCCGCCGCCGCTGAACGCGATCGCCGACCACGGCGGCGGGGGCATGTTGCTGGTCGTCGGTCTGCTGGCCGCCTTGCTCGAAACCCGCAACTCTGGCAAGGGCCAGGTGGTGGACGCGGCCATGATCGATGGATCGGCCCTGCTGCTGGTCAGCGTCCTAACCTTGAAGGCGATGGGATGCTGGACCGATCGGCGCGCGCGCAACATGCTCGATGGCGGCGCCCATTTCTACGACACCTATGAATGCGCCGACGGCAAATGGCTGGCGGTGGGGGCCATCGAACCCCACTTTTGCCGGATATTGCTCGAAGGCTGCGGGGTGACCGACCCCGCGCCCGAGAAACAGTGGTATCCCGAATCCTGGCCGGCGCTGAAGGAACGGCTGCGGGCGGCGTTCCGAACCAGGAGCCGCGACGAGTGGTGCGCCCTGTTCGAGGGCGGCGACGCCTGCGTCGCGCCGGTGCTCGGCCTGGACGAAGCGCCCGCCCACCCGCACAATCAGGCCCGGCAAACCTTCGTCGAGTTCGCCGGCCTGATGCAACCGGCCCCCGCGCCGCGTTTCAGCCGCACCCCGGCCACGATTCAGGGTCCGCCGGACCGACAAACCGACCCTTCGGGCGACTGGCTGGCGGACTGGGGATTTTCCGAAACCGAGATTGCCCGATTCGCCTCTGCCGGAGCCATTTGAGGGCGCTCATCCGTCATGAATTTCATTCCGTCCAACCCCGATTTCGCCACCGTGGTGCAAGCGAGTTTCGCGCGGCAAGGTTTGATGCAGATGATGGGAGCGAAGCTGGATCGCGTCGAACCCGGTGCGGTCGATATCTCGATGCCCTACAGCGAAAGCCTCACCCAGCAACACGGCTTCATGCACGCGGCCGCCATCACCGCCATTGCCGATACCGCAAGCGGATACGCGGCGCTGTCGCTGATGCCGGCCGGCAGCGAGGTTCTCACCATCGAATTGAAAGTCAACTTGCTCCGGCCGGCCGCTGGAACTCATTTTGTCGCGGAAGGCCGCGTCATCAAACCCGGCAAGACGATCACGGTTTCGCGCGCCGACGTGTTTGCCCGTGCCGACGAC
>JAVMKH010000180.1:7104-13394 GCA_031732935.1 Candidatus Contendibacter sp. | reverse complement strand
CTACACGGGACTGTTCGCGGCCACCCTGCTCGCCCTCTACATCACGTTCACCGCCCCGTTCTCAGGCACGAGCATGAATCCGGCCCGCTCCCTGGGTTCGGCGTTGGTGGCGGGGCAGTGGGCGTACTTTTGGATTTACCTGATCGCGCCGCCGCTCGGCATGTTGCTCGCCGCCGAGGTTTATCATCGCATCGCGGGCCGGGACGCGGCGAAATGCTGCAAGCTCCACCACGAGAACGACAAGCGCTGCATTTTCCATTGCAACTACGGAGGGATGGACCCGCCAGTGCCGAAGGCGGCGGTTCCGGTCGGCTAGTGGGGGTGTCCGCCCACCGCGGCTTCCCCGCGTTTCTTGGCGATCATCAGGTTACACACTCCGGCAAAATCCATCGAGAACCGGCATGACTTGTTGGGAGCGAAGCCGCCCAGCGCCTGATATCCATTTTTCAGAGGCTTCGCGATGAAAAGCTAGCGCTTGAACTGGAATGTTGTTCGTCATGATCTGGTGGTCGGGATTTGTCCGCGCGAGCTGGGCAAGTTTGACGTTATCCGTGTGGAAACCCGCATGTTCGCCATTCTGTCGGTGCAACACGACGAATGCCTGGAAAAACTGGGCATCGACTACGCGGCCTACGTCCGACATGACCGCCGATTTCGCCCGTCAACCGGAATCGGCGCTGATACCCAGTCGCTCCAGAATCCCGTCGCACTCTTCCAGAGAGGCGAAACCGATTTCGATCCGGCCGCGCCCCCGACCCGCGTCGTAGCGCAACCGCACCGGCGCGGTCAATCGCTCGCGCAGTCGCTCCTCCAACCGGACCAGGTCGGGATCGCGCGGCGTGGCGATTCGCGGCTGGGGCGGAGTCGTCAGCAGGGTCCGCTGGTGCTCCAGTTCCCGCACGCTCCAGCCCTGATCCGCCGCCTGTTCGGCCAGCCGGACCTGGCTGTCGCGCGGCAAACCGAGCAAGACCTTGCCGTGGCTCGCTTCCAGCCGCCCTTCCTCGATCAAGCCTTGCACCGTCGAGTCCAGGCTCAGCAACCCCAGCGCCTTGCTGATCGCCGATTGCGAGATACCGAGCAGTTCCGCCAGTTGCTCCTGGGTCAGCCCAAACTCCTCGCGCAGACGCCGTAGCGCCCGGCCTTCCTCAATGGGGTTCAAATCCCGGCGCAGCAGGTTTTCCACCAGGGCGATGGCGGCGGCGGTTCGATCGTCGGCTTCCCGCACCACGACCGGCGCCTGACGCAAACCGGCCCGCTGCGCTGCTTGCCAGCGCATGTGGCCGGCCAGGATTTCATAACCGCCGTTCGCCAGCGACCGCGCCACCAGCGGTTCGATGACCCCGAACTGACGGATGCTCTGTTCCAGTTCGGCCAGATACGCATCGTCCATTCGTTGGCGCGGCTGGTAACGGCTGGGAACCAGTTGGTCGAGGTCCAGTTGCCGAATGTCGCTCGCCATCAGGCTGCCGTCGAAGCTATGGCCGCCGGCGCCGATCCAGTCGCCCAAGCTCTTCAACGATTTGCGGCGACTCATGCCAGCATCCTCGCGCGGTCGGCCTCGGCGGCCTCGATGCCGCTGAGAATTTCCTGGTGCCAGAGCTGACGCACCGCCAGCAGGATTTCCGTGTTGACGCCGTCCAGCATCATGATCGCCCGGTTGTAGGTGTCGCGGGAGCCGCGATGTTGTTCAGGGTCTCGGTGCTGGCGTCGACCTTGGTCAGCAGGATGTTGAGCCGCTGCACGTTGATTTCCCGCTCGTACAGGGCGCAGACCTGCTCCAGGATGCGGAAATACTGGACGCTGGAGGAAATATCGTACATGTGCGGGACGATGGGCATGAGAATCAGATTGGCGGCGGCGATGGCGTTCAGCGCCAGCATCCCCAGCGAGGGCGGCGTGTCCACCACGATCACATCGTAGCGATCCTCGACCGTTTTCAGCGCCCGGTGCAAGCGCACCGGCGGCGGTCCCAGGGCTTCGTTCTGGCGCTCCTCCGGCTGCGACAGCTTCCAGTCGGTGTATTGCAGGGCCAGTCGAGCCGGCGCCAGATCCAGGTTTTCCCAGTGCGTGCGTTTGATCGCCGCTTCAAGCCGGGCGGGGGCCTCGGTCAATGCCGGCAACAGATCGTCGCCATCGTTCAGGTCAAGATCGGGAATGAAACCGAACGCGCCGGTGGTGGTGGCCTGGGGGTCGGCGTCCACCAGTAACACCCGGTAGCCCTCGCGCGCCAGATAGTGGGCGAAGTGCAGCGACATGGTGGTTTTCGCCACGCCGCCCTTGAGGTTGGAAAACACCACCCGCACGCAACTAGCCCCCAGGGGACGCGCGGGGCGCTTGCCGATGATTTCGCGAATGCGGTTGACTTCGTTGTAGTTGTAAATCCGCCGCTGGATCGAGCCAGCTTCCACCAGTCGCGGTTCGGGCAGTTCGCCGCGCGCTTCCAGGTTGCGCAGGTGGTTGGCGGTGCAGCCGGCCAGTTGCGCCGCCCGTTCGATGCCGAACTCCGGCAGGGTCTTGACCGAGTGGCGCGCGCCGAGGGCTTCCAGCAGGCGGCGTTGCATCTGGCCGCCGCGCTCGGCCGCGTTGCGGCACAGGGTTCGAAAATTGAATCGCATCGCTTGCATCCGACAGGGCTCCGGCAACGAAAAGGGTGGGCTGTTGGCGATTTTATCGCACTTAAGCGGAATTTTTACGCACGATTGAAGAATAGGAAACCCAAGGGAATTGTCGCGTGGTCGGAGGGGACAGCCAAATTTCATGGATTCAGCGAAAATTCATGCGTGCTTGCGCAGGATGCGCCCTGGGTCCACTACGAAAGCGGGCGTGACCGGCGGATTCGCCGTTGGGAACGTCGGCGGGAGCATCGAGATGAAGATTCAAGGTTCGTTGATGGGAATGGGATTGTTGCTGATGGGGGCCGGTCTGACGCCGGCGCTGGCGGACGTCTTTCGGCCGGAACGAGGCGTGCGCTGCGATGATGTCGCGCAAATCTGCTACGACCGAGGTACGCCCAGCGTGGAGTTGACCCGGCAATACTTTGGACGGGACGCCGCCCGGGCGTTACGGTGGGATTTGCGGCGGGAAGAACGCGGGCGGTATGGGCACGTGTTTTACCCCGAGCCGGGCGTGCGTTGCGACCGCGCCGAACAGGTTTGTTATAACCGGCGCGGCGAGCCAAGTTTCCGGTTGACCCGTGATTATCTCGGTTCCGACGCTGCTCGTCGCCTGGAGTGGCGGCGGTCTAGCTCGGGTGAGGGTTACTCCAGCCGGTGACACGTGACCAGTGAGGTGGCTGGTTGCGGGACCAGTTGCCGGTCCACGCAACCGATTTCACGGCCACGCGTTGTTGGGTTAACCATCGTTTCGTGGCGCGGGCGTGGCGGTTTCCAGCTCAACGGCTGGCGGTGGTGGCGGAACATCCTCGATCGGAGCCGCGGTGGTTTCCGTCGCCGCGGGTTCTTCCACCGCCGCGGGTTCTTCCACCACCGCGCCGCTTAGCCAGCGAGAACCCAGCATCGCCTTGGCCTCGCCCAGATGCCAGGCGACGTTGTCCAGGTCGGCATGGGTTCTGTGAACCCAAGCTTCGCCCCAGTAAAAATTGCAACTGGTCTCGGCCCGTAGCAGTTGCCAGTGCGCTTCGTTCAACACCCGCGCCAGTTCCGGATTGGGATCGTGGGCGCGTGCCGCCGCCTGCGCCACCGCGTGAAATTCCCGGCTGATATCGTGCACTCGGACCATGGTGTCGCGCTGGACCCAGGAACCTTGCCACTGGTGGAAATCCCAGCCGTGGTGCGCGTCGGTGTTCCAAGCCCCGCGCCGAACCGTGACCCGGCCGTGCGCGCCGAACCGGTCCAGATAGTCGCTAATGAAGGTAGGCCGCAGGGTCGAATGCCCGGCGCGGATTTCCTCCATCGCCTCGTGATAGAAGTAGGTCCAGAAATTGGACTTTGCGGTGACGTTGCGAAACCAGCCGCCGTTGTCGCCATCGGTGGCGGTGGTCACCAGCGGTGGAAAATCGCACCATTTGGTGCGCTCGTGCAGCTCGTGGTAGAACCAGCCGTAGTCCATGCCGGCCAGTTGGGCGTCGGACAGTTCGCGGTCGCGGACGATGACGACGATTTCCTCGCCGCCGTATTCGGCGATATGTGGTCGATAGCGTAACTCCTGCCAGTGCATCGAATCCACCGGGTCCACATACTCGCAGTCCACCATCACATAGCGGTAGCCGGCCTTTTTCAGGTGTGGGATCAGCCGCATGTCGAAACCCATTTCCGGCGGCCAGAAGCCGTTGAACCGGTTTCGCCACAGCAGATGGCGAGCGATGGCCTGCCAGCGGACGATATGCTCGTCCCAGTCGGCTTCGGGAATCAGGGCCAGCACCGGGTGGTAGTAGCCGGTGCCGAGAACTTCGAACAACTGCTGGTTTTGCAGGTGCCAAAGCAGCTTGCCGCAGTCCACGATGCCGTAGGCGCGTTCCTGGAAGCCGGGGTTGGACAACGTTTCCAGCAATGTCCCGGACAAGGATAGATGCACGCGGGCGATATCCTGATAGTCCCACAGCGCGCGTGGCATGCGATCGTAGGCGAACAGGATTTCCTTGGCTTCCCACTCGTTGGTTTCAAGCAGGCGATCCAGATTGCTGGGAGGCTGGTGCATGTTCAGCACCAGCGCATGATGAATCTCTCGCATCGCGCGTCTCCTCGGTTATCGTTTATGGGCGCTGGCGTAACTTTCCCTGGAAAGGGGATTGCTGGCGATGGGTGGGAAACGGAGTACGCCGGATCACAGCCGCCGGATAATCTCGTCCGCCATCTGGGTGGTGGTCAATTTTCCCCCGAGGTCGGCGGTGCGCGCGCCGGCGCTGATGGTTTCGTCCACCGCCTGCTCGATGGCGGCGGCTTCCGTTTCCAGTCCCAGCGAGTGACGCAGCAACATGGCGGTGGACAAAATCATACCAATCGGGTTGGCGACGCCCTTACCGGCGATGTCGGGGGCCGAGCCGTGAATCGGTTCATATAATCCGCATCGGCCTTCCCCCAGGCTGGCCGAGGGCAGCATCCCCATCGAACCGGCCAGCACGGACGCCTCGTCGGTGAGAATGTCACCGAACATGTTTTCGGTGACAACGACATCCATCCAAGCGGGACCCGTGATCAGGCGCATGGCGGCGGTATCCACCAGAACATGCTCCAGCTCCATGTCGGGATTCGCCTTGCCGACCTGCACCGCAATCTGCCGCCACAGCCGCGAGGATTCAAGCACGTTGGCCTTGTCCACTGACGTAACCTTGCGCTTGCGGCCCTTGGCTAGCTTGAACGCCAGTTCCATCACCCGGCGGATTTCGTAATCGTAATATTCCAGAGTATCGACGGCACGCTCGCGGCCATCCTTGCTGTCGCGACCCTTCGGCCAGCCGAAATACAGGCCGGTCAACTCGCGGATGACGAGAATATCCACGCCCTGGAGTTTTTCCGGCTTAAGCGGTGAGGAGTCGATCAGGGCTGGATGCACCTTGACCGGGCGCAGGTTGGCGAACACGCCCAGGCCCTTGCGCAAAGCCAGCAATCCACGCTCGGGGCGGTCCTTGGCGTTGGGATCGTCCCATTTGGGTCCGCCCACCGCGCCCAACAGCACCGCATCCGCCGCTTGGCAATCGGCCAGCGTTTCATCGGTCAGCGACGAACCGAAGCGGTCGATGGAACAGCCGCCCATCAGGCGCTCTTGGTAGCTCCACTCATGGCCGAATTTCCCGGCGATTGTGTCCAGCACACGGACGGCTTCGCCGACCACTTCCGGGCCGATCCCGTCACCGGGGAGTAAGACGATAGTTGCTTTCATGACGATTCCGTGAAGAATCCTCTGCTCTTCGGTCACATTGCCATGACAGAGCAGAGGGAGGCTTTAAGGAAGGCGATTCCACTTAGGATCCAGAAACGCTCTATATCTATATCTAACGACGATTAGAACAGGTTCCACGTCCCCATTGACCGTCAAAATTCACGGAAATCTGCCCACCGGGTGGAGGTTGAAAGAATCTTGACAAATTGATCAACGTGACATTCGCCATGCCACTGACGTTTCCGCGATAAATCCGCTGACCCTTATCATTCTTGCGATCAAAGCGTAAACGAGAGGATTGGGAAAGGCCCGCGCCAGTCCGCGCGTTGCGAAATTCCACCTTCTGTTCGAAACCCGTATTGGGACTCCAAGGTACGGAAAACGAGATGTCATCGCTATGAGCGCGATGAATGGTTCCTCGACACAGGATATCCGCCGCGAAGACTTTGGAA
>JAVMKH010000180.1:0-6956 GCA_031732935.1 Candidatus Contendibacter sp. | reverse complement strand
GCTCCACAGCCGGGTGGTGTTGCGGGTGTCGATCAACACGCGGGTGATGGCTTCCGTCCCGTCCTGGCCATCCAGGATCCGGACTTTGTAATCCGCCAGATGGAAGGTGGCGATTTCCGGATAATGCCCTAGCAGCGCCTTGCGCAGGGCGATGTCGAGCGCGTTCACCGGACCGTTGCCCTCGGCGGCGGTGTGCAGCACCTCGGCGCCCACCTTCACCTTGACCATGGCCTCGGCGAAGATACCCCGGCCCTGGCGATGCTCGACGTTGACCAGAAAATCGACTAGCTCGAACGGCGGCTTGTAACCTGGTTGCTGGCGCTTGAGCATCATGGCGACCGAGGCTTCGGCGGCCTCGAAGGAGAAGCCGCGCGCCTCCAATTCCTTCACGTCGTTGAGCACGCCCACCACGTTCGCCACGTCGCCGACTTCGACGCCGTGCTCCTCGGCCTTGCTGAGGATGTTCGCCCGGCCCGACAACGCCGAGACCACCACCCGCATCTTGTTGCCCACCCGCTCCGGCGCGACATGCTGATACGACTGCTCCGAGCGGCGCATGGCCGCCACATGCACGCCACCCTTGTGGGCGAAGGCGCTCTTGCCGACGTAAGGCAGGTGGTCGTTAGGGGTGACGTTAGCGACTTCATCGACGACGTGGGACAACTCGTACAGTTTGTGCAAGCGACCTTCCGGCAAGCACTGGCGCCCCATCTTGAGTTCCAGATTGGCCATGATGGAGCACAAGTTGGCGTTGCCGCAGCGCTCGCCCACACCGTTGATCGTCCCCTGCACCTGAACGGCACCCTCGCGCACGGCCAGCAGCGCGTTGATGACCGCGCAATCGCCGTCGTTGTGGGTGTGGATACCGAACGGGTGCTGGATCGACTCCTTCATCTCGCGAATGATTTTCTCCAGCTCCCAGGGCATGGTACCGCCGTTGGTGTCGCACAGCGCGACCGTCTCGGCTCCACCGCGAATCGCGGCCTTGAGCGTTTCGAGCGCGTACAGCGGATCGGCCTTGTAGCCGTCGAAAAAATGCTCGGCGTCGTAAATCACGCGGCGGCCGGCGGCGCGCAGGTAGCCTACCGACTGCTCGATGATCCGCAGGTTGTCGTCCAGCGTGGTGAGCAGCACATCGGTGACGTGCAGGGTCCAGGTCTTGCCGAAGATGGTGCAGACCGGCGCTTGTGAATCGAGTAGCGCCTGAATGTTGGCATCGTCCTCTGGACCGCCCTTGACCCGGCAGGTGGAGCCAAACGCGGCGACCAGCGCGGTTTGCCACTCCAGGTCACGGGCGCGCTCGAAAAACTCGGCGTCCTTGGGATTGGAGCCCGGCCAGCCGCCCTCGATGAAGGCCACGCCCAGATCGTCCAATCGCCGGGCCACGCGGATCTTGTCGTAACCGGACAGCGTGAAGCCTTCGCTCTGCGTCCCGTCGCGCAGGGTAGTGTCGTAAATCTGAATGAATGACATGGTCTTATCTTCGCGCTTCAAATGCCGCGATCTCTTTCTCAAAGCTCAGGATATAACCCAGTTCGTCCACGCCATTGAGCAGACAGGTCTTGTTGAACGGGTCGATGGGGAACGCGACCGAACCGCCGGGGAAGGACAGCGTCTGGGACGCCAAGTCGATGGTCAGTTCGGCGCCGGGGTTTGCCGCGGCCAGATCCAACAGCTTCCGATGGATTGGCTCAGCCACGATGATCGGCAGCAGACCGTTCTTGAGCGCGTTGTTGCGGAAGATGTCGGCGAACGAGGTACTGATCACGGCCCGGAAGCCGAACCCAGTCAGCGCCCAGGGCGCGTGCTCGCGGGACGAACCGCAACCGAAATTGTCTCCCGCCAGCAGGATTTGGCGACCCGCCACTTCGGGTCGGTTGAGCGCGAAATCGGGCTTGGGCGAACCATCGGCGTGGTAGCGCCAGTCGGCGAATAGATTGTCGCCCATGCCCTTCTTGTCGGTGGCCTTCAGGAATCGGGCGGGGATGATCTGGTCGGTATCGATGTCGTTGACCGGCAACGCGACGACGCGGGAGGTGAGGGAAGTAAACTGAGCCATGTTACCGGCCTCCAAGCACGGTGCGGGGATCGGCCACGGCGCCGGCCAGCGCGCTGGCGGCGGCGGTCAGCGGCGACGCGAGGAAGGTGCGTCCGCCCTGGCCCTGGCGGCCTTCGAAATTGCGATTGCTGGTGCTGACGGCGTATTGACCGGGTTGAAGCTGGTCGCCGTTCATGGCGATGCACATGCTGCAACCCGGTTCGCGCCACTCCGCGCCCGCCGTCTTGAAGACGCGATCCAGACCCTCGGCTTCCGCCTGTTTCTTGATCGCCTGCGAGCCGGGGACCACCATGACGCGCACGCCAGCGGCGACCTTGCGGCCATCCAGCAACGAGGCGGCCTCGCGCAAGTCGGAGATACGCGAATTGGTGCAACTGCCGATGAACACCACATCCACCTTCTGACCCAGCAAAGCTTGACCGGGTTGGAGGCCCATGTAGCGCAGGGCCTTGTCGAGGGCAGCTTTCTGGTTGGCATCGCCCAGGCGGGCCGGGTCGGGCACGCGCCCGGTGATACCCACGCCCATGCCGGGATTGGTGCCGTAGGTAATCATCGGTTCCAGCGCGGCGGCGTCCAGGGTGACAGCATGATCGTAGCCCGCGCCTGCGTCGCTCACGAAGGTTCGCCACTGGGCGACCGCCTGGTCCCATTCCGCGCCCTTGGGTGCGTGTTCGCGACCCTTGAGATAGTCGAAAGTGGTGTCGTCGGGCGCGATCAAGCCCGCTCGCGCGCCGCCCTCGATGGACATGTTGCAGACGGTCATGCGCTGTTCCATCGTCAGCCCACGGATGGCGGAACCGGTATATTCAAAGACATACCCGGTCCCACCGCCCACGCCGATCTTGGCGATCAGCGCCAGGATGATGTCCTTGGCGGAAACGCCGACGGGGAGGTTTCCCTCGACGCGAACTTCGCAGGTCCTGGGTTTGGTCTGAAGCAGGCATTGGGTGGCGAGAACATGCTCAACCTCGCTGGTGCCGATCCCGAAGGCCAGCGCGCCAAACGCGCCATGGGTGGCGGTGTGGCTGTCGCCGCAGACGATGGTCATGCCGGGCCGGGTCAGGCCCAGCTCGGGGCCGATGACGTGGACGATGCCGCGATTCGGGCTGGTCATGCCGTGCAGGACGATGCCGAACTCGGCGGCGTTGACTTCCATCTGGCGGATTTGCGCGGCGGCCAAGCGGTCGGCGATGGGCACGTCGGGCGGCGTGGTCGGGATGGAATGGTCCATCGTGGCGACGGTGCGCTCGGGGCGGCGGATTTTCAGGCCGCGCTGGCGCAGGCCGGTAAAGGCTTGGGGCGAGGTCACCTCGTGGACGAGATGCAGGTCGATATACAGGATGGCCGGGGCATCGGGCTGTTCGGTAACGACGTGCGACTCCCAGATTTTTTCGAAGAGCGTTTTTGGCATGACAGATCGGCGATGGTCGAATGAATTTTGAGTTCCAACAGAGTGTTGGGAGTTTTGACAATGAAGTCGATGGTTTTTGGGGCAGCGTCCATCGGGACGGCGTCCATGGAGGCGCAAGCGTGAATTTTCCCATAATTTCATGAAAAAAACAGGAAATTCAACCGCGTCGGCTGGTGCAAGCAGGGTGGTCTCGATGCTGGCGGCGAACGTCGGTCAGGATTGGCGCCAAAACTCGACGCGCTCATTGGGGCAGGCGAATCCGCAACCGCGTTCCCGCCGCGCTTTTCCCCAACTCGATGGCGCCCCGATGCGCGGTCAGCAGCGACTTGACCACCGCCAGACCCAGGCCCGTACCACCGCGCGCCCGGTCGGTGGTGAAGAACGGTTCGAACACCCGCGCCGCGTTGGCCGCCGAGATGCCCGGACCGTTGTCGCTGACTTCGATCAGCAAGACGGGGTCGGTTCCGGCGTGGGGCGCCGGCCGGGTCACGGTCACGGTCACGGCGTCGCCGCCGTGTTGCCGGGCGTTGTCCAACAAATTGCCCAGGATGGATTCCAGCACGTCTTCCGCCATGGCCACGCTCGCCGACGGCAGCGGTTCGACCACGGAGACTGTCAACCCCGCGTCCCGGTAACGGGCGGCGAGACGCTGGACCACGGTGGCCACCTCGGCGCGGTCGCTGGCCGAAGCCTGCATCACGTCGGCGCGGGCCAGTTCCAACAACCGTCGCACCAGGCGTTCCAGCCGGGCGGCGTCCTGGTCGAGATGGCTCAAGAATCGTTCGCGCTCGGTCGCGGTCATGGTGTCGAGATGGTCGCGCAACAGCTCCACCGTCCCCCGCATGGCCGCCAGCGGCGTCTTGAATTCGTGGGAGACCTGAGCGGCGAAGGTGCGGATATAGTCGGCGCGCTGTTCCAGATGACGCGCCATCGCCGCCACCGCCCCCGACAACTCGGCGATCTCTCGCGTGACCGGCCGAGCCAGCGGCGTTACCGCGCCTTTTTCCCCGGCGGTGGCGCGTTGCGCCTGCCGCACCAGCGCCTGAAGCGGTCGTACCACCGTGAAGGAGGTAAACGTCGACATCAACACCACGGTGCCGAGCAGCAACACTGTCGCTAGCAGCAGGTGGTAGCGTTTGCCGTGGAGCACCTGGGAAAGCGCGATCGGCGTGCGCCACAACAGGACCACCGCCACGATCCGCTGATCCTGGAGAATCGGCGCGGCGACGAACACCCGCAGGGACGTGCCGCGACTGATGGAATCGATCGCGGGTGGCGCCGAGTCGGGAATCCGCTGGCGCAACAGGCTCACCATCTCGCCGGCCAAAGCCCGCCGCACTTCCTCGAACGCCGCCAGGGAACGGCCCAGACTCGGGCCGGTGGTCGCCACCACCGTACCCCGCATGTCCGCCACGGCGATGCCCGCCAGGGTCATGATTTGGGCATCGTGCAGCAATGCTTGCAATTCCTGGCCGACCGCCTGGGCGTGCGGATCGGCTGGCACGGCCGGCGCGATGGTGTCCGGAGGCGATGGGTACACCGCGTCCTCGGCCAAATCCAGCCGCGCCGGGCGCGGACGCCAACGGGTTTCACCGGCTTGCCGTTCCCGCCAGGGCGCGGCGAGCGGCACGCCATACTCCCAGTCGGCCACGACTTGCGGGGCCAGCCGCGCCAGGGCCGCGCGATAACTGGCGGCGACGAAGGCGGCCTGAGCGATCAGCTCCGATTCAGTCTGGCGCACCAGGGCGCTGTCGTACAGCCGCAACGCCTCCAGTCCCAGCAGTGGCAACCACAGCACCGCCAGGTTGACCGCCAGCAACAAATGGCGGAGCTTGAGCCGGGGCAGTCGGAGCGGTGACGGCATTCAGCAGGGTCCCAGCCGGTAACCGATGCCGTGCAGGGTTTCGATGGGGTCCGCGCCCAGAGCCTTGAACTTGGCGCGCACCCGACGCACGTGACTGTCGATGGTGCGGTCGCTGACCACTCGATAGTCCTGATAGCTGCCATCCATCAACTGGTCGCGGTTGAACACCTTGCCGGGGTGGTTTAGCAACGTGCGCAGGATGCCGAACTCGGTCAGGGTCAATACCACCTCCCGGCCCTGCCAAAAGGCGGCGTAGCGATCCAGGTCCAGCCGTAGCCGACCGTGTTCGATCCAATGTCCCTCTGGAATCTGGAGCTCATGCGGCGTTTCGCCCTTGCCGCGCCGCAGGATCGCCCGCACTCGGGCGACCAGTTCGCGAGGACTGAACGGCTTGGTCACGTAATCGTCGCCGCCCAGTTCCAGACCCAGGATGCGATCCACTTCGTCGTCGCGCGACGACAGGAACACGATGGGCACGGTGCTGACTCGCCGCAACGCCTTGCACACCTCGGTGCCGTCCAGTTCCGGCATGACGATATCCAGCACCACCAAATCCGGGCGCGTTTCCTGGAACCGCGCCAGCGCCTGTTCTCCGTTCTCGGCTTCCACGGTGGCGAAACCGTCTTTCCTCAGGGCGAAACAGATCACCTCACGGATGTGAGGATCGTCGTCAACGACCAAAATGGTGGGCATGGGTCTCGATCCGGCAAACGTGGGCAATAGCTTATTGACAGCTTATACCGTTACTTTCCAATGGAGGATGGCTTCTTGGCGAACGGATCGCAAAAGAGAGTGAAACGAGGGTTGACTCGCTCTTTTTCCGGTTTATACTGCGCGCCCCATGAACAGAAACCAGCCCTTATTTAACCTCTCATCCATCGTCGGCCGGCCCATGCCGACAGCGCGTCATCGCGCGCCCACGATGGATTCGATGCGGACCTGACGAGCATACAGGCTTGGAAGGTCCGCGCGAGGCGACCTTCCGAGCGGGAATACCGAACCCCGGTCGGCGGTGAGCCGACCGGGGTTTTTTGTTGGCTGGTGTCCGGCGGAAAGATTTTTAAATCCCCGTCGGCACGATTCGAAGTCACCCTGTCGCCGCACAGCGGTTCCGGTTCAAACGCCGGTCCGGCGCGCTAACGCTAACCATCGCACGGCGTGTGTCGGGCGGACGAGAGGTCTTCGAAGCTGGAAAAAGTAGCTCATCCGGGTAGAGCAACTGATTAATAATCAGTGGGTAGAAGGTTCGAATCCTTCCTTTTCCACCATGGATAAAGCCCTGAACAGGCTTGCGGTTCGACTCCGCTCTAAATGCAGTACCCCAGGGAGCCACCCCGGCGGGCGGTAGCGTGCCCGGCGCCTCGGCGTCGGGACGGCTGCTGACCCGCAACGCCCGCGCGGTCTCGCGCGGCGGGGAATCGGGCTGAAGTCATGATCGGCCAGCCGCGCGCGGTGTCGGTCGGCAAGGATGCCGGCCGCCGCGCGCGGCCCGCCGCTCATCGACCCGGCATTGACCCGTCGTCCGCCACGCGGGCGTGGGGTGTGCTCCCAACCCTTTCAACCCCTTCCATCAACCAACCGGCAGGAGCAGGTCTCGATGACATCCTGACGCTCGGCGGTGG
>JAVMKH010000179.1:0-2665 GCA_031732935.1 Candidatus Contendibacter sp. | reverse complement strand
ATTCCTTTTCAAGTTCATCACCGCGTTCTAGGCGATTGGGCCGACAGGGCTCGGGATAACCGTTCAGTACCCCCCCTTTGAAAAAGGGGGGCCAGGGGGGATTTTGGCCCCGTGGCCCGTGCGAAATCCCCCCCAACCCCCCTTTAGTAAAGGGGGGAGGTGAACGCTTACGGGCTCGGGCAGTCGCTTCGAGCGGACGCGGAACCCAAACCCTGCATCCGATGTCTCGGGTTGTCCTGGACAAGGAGTCATCGCAATGGCCAACAAGAAGCTCTTTACATCGCAACGGGGCCGCCTGCCGCCGGCAACCAACGCTCGCAATGAAGCCAGCGGCAAGGCCTACGCGCTTTCCCCCAAGGCCGCGCTGGCGCAATACGCCGCCACCGGCTGCCTGAACGCGACCTTCTACGCCGACGCGGGAACGCAACTGGACACCGTGCTGGGCTTGTGCGCGGCAGTGGAACCCGCGTTCGTCGCCAAAACGGCGATTTACGCCCGCCGACGCGGCCAGATGAAGGACATGCCGGCGCTGCTGACGGCGTGGCTGGCGCAGCATGGCCCGGACTGGCTGGAACCGGTCTTTTTCAAGGTCATCGATAATGGCCGGATGCTGCGCAACTTCGTACAAATCCTTCGCTCCGGCGCGGTCGGCCGCAAATCGCTGGGCAGCCGGCCCAAGCGGCTGGTGCAGAACTGGCTGAACGGGCGTACCGACGCGCAACTGTTGAGCGCCTCGGTCGGCAACGACCCGTCGCTGGCGGACGTGCTGAAAATGGTTCACCCGAAGCCGGCGACGCCGGAACGGACGGCGCTGTACGCCTGGCTGATCGGCAAACCGCACGAGGCGGCGCGGCTGCCGGAAGCGATCCAGGCACTGGAGCGGTTCAGAGACGACGTGGAAGCGCCGGTGCCGGACGTGCCGTTCGAGCTGTTGACCGCACTGCCCCTGCGGCCGCAACACTGGGTCGCCATCGCCTGTCAGGCGCCGTGGCAAATGACCCGGATGAACCTCAACACCTTCGCCCGCCACGAGGTGTTCAAGGTTGGCGGCATGGCCCGGCGCATCGCCGAGCGGCTGCGCGATCCGGCGGCAATCGGGCGGGCTCGGGTGTTTCCGTACCAGTTGCTCGGCGCCTACTTCATGACCGGCGAAGGCGTGCCGGAAGCAGTCCGCGACGCCTTGCAGGATGCGCTGGAGGTGGCCTTGGAGAACGTGCCGGAATTGCCGGGGCAGGTTTACGTGCTGCTGGACGTATCCGGCTCGATGGCCTCTCCCGTGACCGGCCACCGCAAGGGCGCGACCTCCAAGGTCCGGTGCGTGGACGTGGCGGCGCTGGTGGCGGCGGCGCTTTCGGCGAAAAACCCGGCGACGGAGATTCTGCCGTTCGACACCCAGGTTCACGCGCCCCGGCTGAACCGGCGCGACAGCGTGCTGACTCAGGCCCGGACGCTGGCGGAATTCGGCGGCGGCGGGACGGATTGCGGGTTGCCGCTGGCGGTGCTGAATCTACGCAAGGCGGCGGGCGATCTGGTGATTTACGTGTCCGACAACGAATCGTGGGCCGATCCGCAGCACCGGCGCGGCACCGAGACGATGCGGCAATGGGAAGCGTTTCGTCAGCGCAACCCACAGGCACGGCTGGTCTGCATCGACATCCAGCCCTACGCCACCGTGCAGGCGCAAACCCGCGAGGACGTGCTGAACGTGGGCGGGTTCTCGGACGCGGTGTTCGAGGTGATGGTGCGGTTCGCCGCCGGACAGTTGGACGGCGAGCATTGGGTACGTGAAATCGAAGCCGTGGAGGTATAATTTCGGAACACAGTTACGCCGTCCGGGTCGGAATGCCCGACCGGGAGTACATGCCTGCTAAGCGTACCCCTCTCGGTCACTTTCCTCGTCCGGTCCGGGCGGTCTCGATTCACGGCGGCGAATGCCGGCGGGACTACATGACTTGAAATCATGTCTCGTCAATCCATTGTCAACTAATCATTACACCAAAGAGCTAGCGTATACGCCAGATTTAATGGCAAAGTCCACCACAATCCCACCGAAGACCGTGATAAACGTCGATAAATGCTTTTAGGAGAATAGAACCGTCGATTGGCATATTTATAGCCATTAAGCAAAGTCTCTGGACTCATATACCGAGGCTGAAAGACAACATCATTCCGACCATTGTATTTGCTCCAATCCCTTGTCAAAATCCGCCCCTCCGTTTCCAAGCGCTGATATAACCGCGTTCCAGGGTAAGGCGTTAGGATGTTAAACGTCGCATTCTGTACTCCAGCCGTTTCCAGAAAATCCAATGTTTCGCAAAAAATCGCTTCCGTATCGTTATCAAACCCAAACACGATCCCCACCTGTACCGCTATTCCGTATGAATGGATGTTCTGGATCACCCGCGCATATTCCTCTACACGGTTGAATCTTTTACGAACTTCGTTCATGCTGGCCTGAGAAATTGACTCCAGGCCAATGAACAACTGCTTGCAACCGCTCCGTGCGGCCCACTCCAAGAATTCTGCGTCTTCGCCTGCCTGAATGCTTGCCTGACTACTCCACCATTTCTTATATGGCTCGATTTCCCGAAACAGAGCCTTGGCATATTCACGATCATTAGCCAGATTATCGTCCCAGAAGATAATGACCTTTCCGGGAAACGAA
>JAVMKH010000178.1:0-13660 GCA_031732935.1 Candidatus Contendibacter sp. | reverse complement strand
GAATTGGGCACATGGAACAAAGGCTTGGATTTCATGGCTGCTTCTCCAGGCAAAACATTCTCAACCGTCGGGTTCATACCGCCGACGAGAACTACCGTCGTGCCGACGGAGTGAGTTCTCTACCCGAGTGTCCTGATCGTTAATTGGGTAGCCAGCCGGTCGAGCGCGGATTTATTAACCAATTGCGCTAGTCTTATTCGATAAGTTTTTGATTTTAATTACAAATAATAAGCTAGTACCAATCGTTATTAGCCTATCGGATATTGTTAGTCTATATAGATTGATGGTAACCGAATAGTTTTGCTCAGGTGACCGCGATAATTTGCGATCAGGGTGGTTCCCGGCCTCAGCAAGCAAAAGGAGGTTTTATGTCTCGCTCGCTTTGGCCTGGTAAGCCGTATCCCTTGGGCGCTTCTTGGGATGGTAGGGGGGTCAATTTTGCCCTGTTTTCGGAGAATGCCACCAAAATCGAACTGTGCCTTTTCGATAAGGATAACAAGGAAACCCGGCTGGAACTGAAGGAGGTCAACAAGTTTATCTGGCACGGCTACGTCCCGGAAATTGGGCCAGGCCAGCGCTATGGTTTCCGGGTGCATGGACCGTTCGCGCCGCACGAGGGTCATCGCTTCAACCCCAACAAACTGCTGATCGATCCCTACGCCAAGGCGCTCGACGGCGATGTCCGCTTTGGTAAGAGAATTTTCGGCTACCCGTGGCATCAATCCGAAGATGACCTGGCCTTTTCCGAAAGCAACAGCGCGCCGCTGATGCCGAAGGCCGTGGTGATCGACCCCCGTTTCGACTGGGAAGGCGACACGCGACTGCAAACTCCCTGGCATGAAACGGTCATTTACGAATTGCACGTTCGGGGATTCACTCGCCTGCATCCAGACATTCCGCCGGAGTTGCGCGGTACCTATGCAGGTTTGGCGCATCCCGCCGCCATCGCCCATCTGCGCTCGATCGATGTGACGGCGGTCGAACTGATGCCGGTGCATCACTATCTGGCTCATCCCGGTCATCTGGCGGGCGCCGGGTTGCGCAACTATTGGGGTTACGATTCGCTGAATTTCTTCGCTCCGTATTCCGGCTACAGCGCCAGCGGTCACTACGGCGAGCAGGTGCGCGAATTCAAGGAAATGGTCAAGGCGCTGCATCGGGCCGGCATCGAGGTGATTCTGGATGTGGTCTATAACCACACCGGCGAAGGCAACCAGATGGGGCCGACCCTGACCCTGCGTGGGATCGACAACGCCGCCTACTACCGGTTGGTCGAGGACAACCCGCGCTACTACACGGACTTTACTGGTTGCGGCAATTCGCTCAATGTCCGCCACCCGCAGGTACTCAAGCTGATCATGGACAGCCTGCGTTACTGGGTGTTGGAGATGCACGTCGATGGTTTCCGCTTCGATCTTGCCTCGGCGCTGGCGCGGGAACTGTACGCCGTTGATCGGCTGGCCGCCTTCTTCGACATTATCCATCAGGACCCGGTGCTGTCCGACGTGAAACTGATCGCCGAACCGTGGGATATCGGCGAAGGCGGTTACCACGTCGGCGGCTTCCCGCTGCTCTGGTCGGAATGGAACGGCCGCTACCGGGATACGGTGCGCGACTTCTGGCGCGGCGAGCCGAGTCGGTTGGCCGAATTTGCCTTCCGGTTCACCGGTAGTTCCGACCTGTATCAGCCCAACGGCCGTAGCCCCAGCGCGAGCATTAATTTCATCATCGCTCACGACGGTTTTACCCTGCGCGATCTGGTCAGCTACAACGACAAGCACAACGAAGCCAACGGCGAGGACAACCACGACGGCGAATCACACAACCGCTCCTGGAATTGCGGGGTTGAGGGTGAAACCGATGATCCGGCGGTTTTGTATCTGCGCCAGCGCCAGCAGCGCAATTTCCTGGCGACGCTGTTCCTGTCGCAGGGCGTTCCCATGCTGTTGGCCGGCGACGAGATGGGGCGTACTCAAGGGGGCAATAATAATGCCTACTGTCAGGATAACGACATTTCCTGGCTGAACTGGAATCTGCCGGAGGAAAACGCGACGCTGCTGGAGTTCGTGCGCGAGTTAATGGCGTTCCGCCACGACCATCCCGTGCTGCGCCGCCGTAAATGGTTCCAAGGCCGTTCGATCCACGGCTCCGGCGTGCATGACATCGTGTGGTTTAACCCCGATGGCGGTGAGATGACCGAGGCCCAATGGCACGATGGATTGGCCAAAGCCATTGGTATTTTCCTGAATGGCGAGGAAATCGCTACCCCCGACCGACGTGGCGAGCGGATCATCGACGACAGTTTCATTTTGCTGTTCAACGCCCACCACGAGGCCACTGAATTCACCTTGCCCGAAACTTTATGGCAGGGGGAATGGCGGACCGTCATGGATACCGCTCAACCTCGCTTTCTGCAACGCGGTCGCCACTACGGCGCCGAAGCGCCCACCGTACCCGTGGCGGGCCGGGCCTTGGTGGTCTTGCAAAGACCATCCAGCGCGACCATTTCAGAATAAATTTCTTTGATGTGGGTTGGATCAGGCCATAGGCCGTAACCCAACATTTTGATCGTGTTGGGTTACTTCTACGCGCTAACCCGACTGACCGACCAATCACGGAGGCATGAATGCGGATGAGCCCAATCAAACTGGGTGCTGATTATCTCGGCGACCGTCAATGCGCCTTTACCCTATGGGCGCCTTTGTTGAAGCAGGTAGCCGTCCATCTGGTCGCGCCCGAAGACCGCTTGATTCCCATGACCCGCGACGAGCAGGGCTACTGGCGGGCCACGACCGGCATCGAACCCGGTGCGCTCTACTTCTACCGGTGGGATGGCGAAATCGATCGCCCTGATCCTGCTTCCCACAGCCAGCCGCAGGGCGTCCACGGACCATCTCGGGTGGTCGATCACGCTTTCGCTTGGACCGACGCCCGCTGGCAACCGCCGCCGCTGGAACAATGGGTCATGTACGAACTGCACGTCGGAACGTTCGCCGCCGAGGGCACTTTCGACGCGATCATTCCCCGCCTGCCGGAGTTGCGGGAACTGGGCGTGAACGCGTTGGAGCTGCTGCCCGTCGCCCAGTTCCCCGGCGAGCGCAATTGGGGTTATGACGGCGTTTATCCTTGGGCGACCCAACACTCCTACGGTGGGGTCGATGGGTTGAAGCGGCTAGTGGACGCCTGTCATCGTGAAGGACTCGCGGTAATCATGGACGTGGTGTACAACCACCTCGGTCCCGAAGGCAATTACCTGTGGGGGTTGGGTACCTACTTTACCAACCACTACCGTACGCCGTGGGGCGATGCCGTCAATTACGATGGTCCACACAGCCCCGGCGTGCGTGAATACGTGGTCGGCAATGCGCTGTATTGGTTGGAAACTTGTCATTGCGACGCCCTGCGGCTGGACGCAGTGCATGCTATCTACGATTTTGGCGCGCGGCACATTCTGGCGGAACTGGCCGAAACAGTTGCCGCTTGTGGACGACGCCTGGATCGGCGCTTCCATCTCATTGCCGAAAGCGATCTCAACGATCCGCGATTGATCCGTCAGCCTGCGGTTGGCGGTTACGGGCTGGACGCGCAATGGAGCGACGATTTTCACCACGCTTTGCATACCGTCCTGACCGGCGAGCGGCACGGCTACTACGAGGATTTCGGCGCTCTGGAGCAGTTGGCGCAAGCCTACCGCCGGCCCTTCGTTTACGCCTGGGATTATTCCCGGCACCGCCAGCGCTTCCACGGCGACGATCCCGGCGACTGTCCGGCCTGGCGTTTCATAGTGTGCAGCCAGAACCACGACCAGGTCGGCAATCGGGCGTTGGGTGAGCGGCTGGCGGGTCTGTTGCCGTTTCCGGCGCTGAAACTAGCGGCGGCGGCGGTGCTGCTGTCGCCCTACGTGCCGCTGCTGTTCATGGGCGAGGAATACGGCGAACCCCGGCCGTTTCTGTACTTCATCAGCCACGGCGATCCGGCATTGATCGAAGGCGTGCGCGAAGGTCGCAAAAAAGAATTCTCCGCTTTTCACGCCAAGGGCGAGGCGCCCGATCCACAGGCCGAGACGACGTTCGAAGCCTCCAAGCTGCAATGGGCTCTGGGTAAAACGGGTCGGCACGGTCAACTGCGCGCCTTTTACCGCGAACTGTTGCGGTTGCGGCACGAGTTGCCGGCGCTGGCCCGATTGGATAACACCAGCTTGACCGCGATCTTGATCGCGCCGACCGTGCTGGAGTTGCGGCGCTGGTGCGACGACGACCGAATCGTTGTTTGGATGAACTTCGCCGCTGCGCCAGCGACCGTGACTGTCACACCGGATGCCGGTTCGTGGCACAAGCAATTGGACGCCGACGATTCCGCGTGGGGCGGCGCTGGTTCCAGCTTGCCAATACGGCTAGCCGATAGCGCCCTCTCGCACTCGCTGGCTCTTCCGCCTTACGCCGTGGTGGTCTACGCCGCTGGCGTTCCCGCCTGAATGACGAATACGAGGATCATCCCATGATGCGCGTTCCCGTCGCGACCTATCGCCTGCAATTTACCCCTAGTTTCGACTTCGATGCCGCCGCCGCCATCGCTGCCTATCTGGCCGAACTGGGGATATCCGATCTCTATGCCTCGCCGATCCTCACCCCCTGCCGGGGCAGCCAGCACGGTTACGATGTGGTGGACCCGCACGCCATCAACCCCGAATTAGGCGGCATGGAGCGATTCGAGATGTTGAGTCAGGTGCTGAAAGGTCATGGGATCGGCTGGGTGCAGGATATCGTGCCCAACCATATGGCTTTCGACAGCCAGAACCGGATGCTGGTAGACGTGCTGGAAAATGGTTCGGACTCGCGCTATCACGATTTCTTCGACATCAACTGGAACCATCTTTACGAGGGGATTCGTGGCCGGGTGCTGGCGCCTTTTCTCGGCAAATTCTACGGCGATTGTCTGGAAAGCGGCGAGTTGCAGTTGCGTTACAGCCAGCAAGGACTCGCCGTTTATTACTACGAATTCCGTTTTCCGATCCGCATCGAATCCTATTATCGGGTACTCACCTACGATCTGGAGCGGTTGCGCGCCCAACTGGAGCGCGGCCATCCCCATTTCGTCAAGTTTCTGGGGGTACTTTACCTGCTCAAATACATTCCTTCCGGCGAGGAAGGACGCGAGCGTTACGACCAGATTTCCTTTCTCAAGCAAATGCTCTGGGAACTGTGGAACGACAGTCCCGAAGTGCGGGAGTTTGTCGAGGAGAATATCCGCATCTTCAACGGCGAAGTCGGTAAACCCGAAAGTTTCGACTTGCTGGACAGTCTGCTCGACGAGCAATTTTTCCGGCTGTCCTACTGGAAGGTCGGCAACGAGGAACTGAATTACCGCCGCTTTTTCACCATCAACAGCCTGATCTCGTTGCGCATCGAAGACGCCAAAGTCTTCGATTCCACGCACGAGTTGATTTTGAAGCTGGTGGCCGAGCAGAAGATCGACGGCTTGCGAATCGACCATGTCGACGGTCTCTACGACCCGGCGCAGTATCTCCATCGCCTGCGCGAGCGGGCACCCTATGCCTATCTGGTGGTGGAAAAGATTCTGGAGCACGGCGAGGTGCTGCCGGTAAGTTGGCCATGCCAGGGCACCAGCGGCTACGATTTCCTCGGCATGGTCAACAGCCTGTTCTGCCAACCGGCCACCGAGGCGGAGTTCACTCGGATTTACCACGCGTTCATCGACGATACCACCTCCTGCGAGGCGCTGATCGACTGCAATAAGCGGATGATCGTGGACAAGCATCTGGCCGGCGATATCGACAACCTGGCGCATCTGCTCAAGCGCATCTCCGAGCGTTATCGCTACGCCAGCGATTTCACCCTGTACGGGCTCGAGATGGCGTTGATCGAGATCATGGTGCTGTTTCCGGTCTACCGCACCTACATCGGCCGTGCCGGCGCCAGCCGGGCCGACCAGGAGTGCATCCGGCAGATCATCGCCCAAGCCCGGATCAGCATCCCCAACTTCCGCAACGAGCTGGAGTTCATTGGACGATTCCTGCGCCTGGAGTTCGACGAGCACATGGCGGCCGAGGACAAGGAGCAATGGCTGCATTTCGTCATGCGCTTGCAGCAGTTCACGGGGCCACTGATGGCCAAAGGCGTGGAAGACACGGTGTTCTATGTCTACAACCGACTGCTGTCACTCAACGAGGTGGGGGCTGGACCATTGCAATTCGGCATCGATCTCGATGAATTCCACGCCTTCAACCAGCAGCGAGCGTCCTGCTGGCCGCACGCGATGAACGCCAGCGCGACCCACGACACCAAGCGCGGCGAGGATGCGCGCGCCCGATTGAACGTGCTGTCGGAAATACCGGACGAATGGGAGCGCCACTTGCAGGAGTGGCACGAGATCAACCAGTCGCGCAAGGTGCAAACCGGCGACCGACTGGCGCCCGAGAACGACGATGAGTATCTGCTCTACCAGACGCTGCTGGGCGCTTATCCGTTCGATCTGGCCGAATACCCGGCTTTTATCGAGCGGATCAAAGGCTATTTGATCAAGGCCACCCGTGAAGCGAAAGTCCACACCAATTGGCTGGAACCCGACAGCGCTTACGAAGACGCCCTGCTCGTGTTCGCCGAACGGGTGATGGAGCCGGGCAAGGACAATCCGTTTCTGCAATCCTTCTTGCCTTTCCAGCGGCGAATCCAGCATCACGGCGTGCTCAATTCGCTGAGCCAGACGCTGCTCAAGCTCACCATTCCCGGTATGCCCGATTTTTATCAGGGCACGGAGTTGTGGGATCTCAGCTTGGTCGACCCGGATAACCGGCGGCCGGTGGATTTCGAGCGACGCGGCGCTTTGCTCAAGTCGCTTCAGAATGGTGCCGGTGGAAATATCCTGCGGTTGATCGCGGAACTGCTGTCGGCGCCGGAGGATGGTCGAATCAAGCTGTTTCTGATCTATCGCGCCTTGCAGGCGCGGCGGGCGGAGCTGGAGTTGTTCCAGCATGGCGCCTATCAGAAATTGACGGTGATCGGTAGCCTGAAATCGCATGTCGTGGCATTTGCCCGAGAACTGGGCGAACGGCGAGCGCTGGTCGTGGTGCCGCGTTTTTCGAGCGGCTTGGTCAAGGATGGCGGGTATCCACTGGGAGAGACGGTCTGGCACGAAACTCGGATGCTGCCGCCCGCCGGTTCTCGCCTGCGCTGGCGCGATGCTCTGACCGGGGAGACCGTCCAGGGCGAAGAAGCCCTGTGGTTGCGGGAAGTGTTTCAATATTTCCCGGTGGCATTGTTGATCAACGAGTCGACCCAAAGCTGACGGGGTAGTCCTGCCTATCGAATCACGGGAACCCCTCTTTGAAAGAGGGGCTCGATAGATCCTCCAGATCTCAAGACTACCCAGTCAACTACCCCAGCGCTCGGTGAGATGTTCGAGATTCTGCGCGGCGGTGATGATGACGATCTCGTCGTCGGGGGCGAGTCGCGTGTCCTCCTCGGGGAGTAGCCACTCATCGCCTCGATAGAGGCATACGACCCGGCTTTTTCTCGGCAGTTCCAGTTCGCTCAGTCGCTTGGAGTCACGATCCTGAACCACGAACGAAAAGATGCGGGCATCTCCCCGAATCTTGGCGGAGATTTCGAGGGGGTCGTGTCCCTCGAACATTTCCCCCAGATGCCGGGCGATGGTCAGCGAAGGAATGATGGTATCGTGCAGCCCGAGTTCGATGCACACGTGCACGAATTCCGGGTCCTGGATCTTGGTCACCACGCGCTGGAAGCCGAGCGAACGGCCGACCAGGCTAGCGAGGATATTGGCCTGGTCGTTGTCCGTCAGGCAGTAGAGCACGTCGGTGCGCTCGGGATTGACCTCGCGCAGGATCGCTGGTTTGCCGCCGTCGCCGTGCAGGAACCCACAGTCGAGCACGACCGCGAGTGCCTCGATGCGTTCCTTGTCCTGCTCGATGATGACGACTTCATGACGGCGTTTCAGCAGCATCCGCGCCGTGGCGACGGTCGTGGTGCTGGCCCCGACGAAGATCGCTCTCATGCCCGCATCCTCTTTCTGCCGAACCAGGTGCGCGGTGCGAACAGTACCAGCACGGCGATGATTTCCAGACGGCCGAGCAGCATGTCGACGCAAAGTATCCCTTTCAGCAGGGGGGGCAGCTCAGGGCTGGCGATGCCCGCCGAAAGGCCGGTGGTGGCCAGGGCCGAGACGACCTCGAACAGGGCGTTCAGGGGATCGCAGCCGAACCAGAGAAAGGGGAACCAGGAACATAGCACCACTGTCGCAAACAACAGCATGAGCCACAATCCTCGCGCCAATTCATCGGCTTCGATGACGCGCCCGCCCAAGCGCAATTCCATCACCGCACGGTCCGGCATGGCGATGCGGCGAAACACCAGTTGACTCAGCCGCAGCAACAGGAGCAGTCGCCAGAGTTTGAACCCGCCAGCGGTGGAGCCAACGCTACCGCCCACCAGCATGGACAGAATCAGGACGAGTTTGGCGGTCGCGTCGAGCTTGCTGACCGGCAGACTGGCGAAACCGGTCGTGGTTTGCGCCGAGGTCGCCATGAGTATGGCATGACCGACAAAATCGGCCTGCCATGTCTCTTGAGTATGGTACAGCAGGAGCGTAAGCAGCGCGCTGGACAATACGCACAGGACCAGCAAGGCGCGGAGTTCCACGCTGGCGGCGAGTATCCGCCAACCATGCCGCCAAGCGAGAAAATAAAGGGGCAGCGCAACCGAACCGGCTAGAGAGAGGCTCATGGTAACCAGGCGCGGCGTCCAGCCAGAAAAAGCGGCGAGGCTGGCGTCGCGGGTAGAAAATCCACCGGTGGAGATAGCGGCAAGCGCATGGGTCAGAGCTTCGAACAGAGGTAACCCGGACATCCACAGCGCGGCGACGCCGCCGAGCGTCAGCACGATGTAGGTCACGGATGCCCGCCGGGCGAACAGTCGGGCGCTGGTATCGAGGTTCTCGCGCGCGGCCTGTGGATCGAGCAACTGGCGGGCAGCGGCGTCGTAACCCGACAGCAGTGCCACCGACAGCACCACGATCCCGAGACCGCCGTACCATTGCTGCCAGGCACGGGCGAACAGGAAGTACCGGGGCTTGTCTTCCACGCTGGCCAAGGTGGTAAGGCCCGTGGTGGTAATCGCCGAAGTACTTTCAAACACAGCATCCACCCAGTCCAGCCCCATGCTCATCAACGGAAAAGCCATCACGAGCGCCCCCAGAATGAAAGCGAGCGCCGCAATCACGAGCACCTCATTCCCTTGGATCGGCGTGGGGACCGGTCGTCGCGCGAGCGGCCGGCCGATGCCAAGAAGAACGGCCAGTACCAGTGCATAGCGCCAACTGGCTGCCGTACCGTTCATCACTGCCGCCGCCAGCGGCGGCAGGGCAAGCACCGCGAGCGCAATGGCCAATTGCCCGAGATATTTCCCAAGAACTGGAAATCGAACCGCGCGTTGAAGCGTCCATGAGGACATATCTCTGGTCACGAGTTTGGCTCGATGCCGAAATCATCCGGCTATGAGTTGGGCTGTCGCGCTTCTCTAGCCGTTGTGCGTCGATACTGGTGGGCATGGTGGCAACAAACGTCGAGGGAACATCGCGGATGGTTTGCAAGACACAGCGAGGATTTCATGATTCGGGATGTCCGACGTGCTTCCGCTCTCAACCGTCCGCCGAGGCGCGCTTGACGCGATACATGGCTTGATCGGCGGTGTGCAGGATTTCTTCGGCGGTTTGTTTGGAGCCGCAAACCGTGGTCATGCCGATGCTGATGCCGATGGGCCAGCATCGTTGGCCGATCTTGCTAGTAAAGGCCTTCTTAATGCGCTCGGCAATCATGCGGCAATCCCCTTCGTTCGTGTCCGGCAATAGCACCACGAATTCATCGCCACCGATCCTGGCAGGCGCATCCATGCGTCTGGATTGAGTCCGCAAAATCTCGGCCACGATTTGCAGTGCCTCGTCGCCGGCGGCATGGCCCAGAGTATCGTTGAGCGCCTTGAAGTGATCGATATCAAGATATAGCACCGAAAAAGGGGTGTTGTTCCGGCTGCTTCGATTTTGTTCAGCTTCGAGCAAGCTCACGAAGTACCGACGGTTGAGGAGATTGGTCAGAAAGTCGTAGCGCGATTGCCGCATTTCGGTTTCCAGAGCCAGCAGCAAACGAGTCATCACAGCCAGAATGCCAAAACGCATCAACAGATTCCATGCGATTTGCAGGCTGTTGGTGGGTAAACCTCCGCCCCATTGCGCCAGCGTCCAAACGCAGGCTACCAGCCCAGCCAAGGCAAAGCCCGCCATTCGGCCCAGAGCGTGCGTGGCGAGCAATACCGGGAACAGGTAAAACAACGAAAAGGCTAACTCATACCCGGTAACATAATCGGCCATGCCAATCAGGCCAACCAAACCCAGCGCGGCGCCCGCCGAACGCCATCGCGATACGGGCACCCAATGCAGAAATCGTTCGAGGGTAGAACGCATGGGGTGTGTTGTCCGTATTCCGAAGCCCGCCAGGCTTTGAGATCGGCCAGTACGCTGGCTTTCTCCTCAGCGATAGGCGGTCAGGGTGTAGGAAAAGACGATGCCTTCGTCGACCGAGGCTGGGGTGTCGGCGTCCCGACTGAAGCGGACAAAGACCGCGATGTTATCCGCGCCTTCATAATCGGTATAGGACTGCCACAGCCCTACGGTGTAGGGCAGGCTGCTGGCGATGTCGGAAACCAGCAGCGATACCCGGTTGGCGTAGTCCACCGGCGCATAGCGACGGTAGCGAGCGGCGTTACGATTGGACTGGACTAGCGCAAAATCAGCCACTTCGCCGAAGTCAGCCAGCAAAGGCGGATCGTCTGGATTGGACAGGATGGCGAGCGGTTGCTCGCGCCGCCGGCCATCCGGATACCAGGCGATGAACCGGTCGGCATCGTGCGCCTCATCCTCCGCATCGTCCGGCGTGGCACGGCTGTCCTTCCAGAACATCGAACTCAGGCCCAGGGGTCCCAGACTCGGTTCGTCGGTTACTCGCAGCGGCTTGCGCAGGAAGATATTCAGGGTGACTCGCAGGCTGCTGGCGGCGCCCGGTTGCAGCGTGGCCGCCAGGGCCGCCGCATAGGCTTCGCAATCGACCAGGCCCAGCAACCGGAAGGCTCGTTGGTTGATGGGTCGGAGATACAGCTTGCGGAACTTGACGAAATCTTCGTTGGGTTGCCCCACGTCGTGCACGCCCAATCGAAACGACGTACCGAATTCCAGCGGTGGAAAGCCGGCCAACCGGCCATAGCTATTACCGCCCAGATGGAGAATTTGTGGCCAGCTTATCGGATTGCCGCGCTGGAAACCGATGTCGACCGCGCTCAAATAGCGAGCGGCGGCGGGAAGAGGATCGGGCAGCAGTGGCTGGATTTCGGGATGCCCGTAGTCGAAATCTTCGACGCTATAAGCCACGGGAGCGTAGCTCTCGCTTTCGGGCTGATACATCCAAATTTCCAGCGGATCTCTCTCGAAGTTACCGCGCGGCTTAGCTTTCAGCCACCAAACATGATCGTCGTGAAGCAATTTTCCCGTCAGCTTGCCGTATTCGACGAAGTCGAGCCCCAGCGAATCACTGCCTTTCGGAGGATCGATTTCCACAACCGGCGCGGGGGACGCCGGGTCCCAGGGTAACCGGGAACGATCGAAGGCTTCCTGCGCCAGGCTGGAGAAGGTGGTGGCGGTCGCGACGTGAGCGCCCAGGGCCAACGCGTACAGCCAGCCACTGACCAATCGGCGCAACCACCCTGCGGTAGGTGGAAAAGGTAAGGCGGTTTGAGGGTTAGCGGTTGTAGTGGTCACGATATGGATTCCGTTGCTGGTATTGATGCCGCTGGCGGCGTCAAACTGATGAGGGTCCAGCCGGGTGACGGTTGCGGTGATTCCCCCGTCGAGAACACCCGGAGTATTCCTTTGGGATCGAGTGCGAACAGCGGAATGGCCAAGTCGCCCCATTTGTCGCGGAAAGCGGCGAGGTCGAAATTGACGGTCAACGGCGTGGCGCGGAGGGTGTAACCCTGATCCAACCCTTCCTGCAAGCAGGTCAGGGTAATCTGCTCGCCGAACAGACGGGGGATGCGGTAGGAAGGCATCATCCGGGCGCGGTTCTTGTCATCGCGCTCCTCGTCCAGCCGCAACGTATAAACCCGGTCGGCACCGAACAGGGGTCGGTAATACAGACTGGCCAAGGTGTTGCGCTCGGGCCAGCGCGACATCGCCAGCAGGGTGCCGATCCCGGTAAGATCAAGATAGGTGTCGGCGTGCTCGGAAAGAATGTTACCGTGGTAGACAGGAATGCCAGCCATGCGGGCGGCGCGGACGTTTTCCCAGGTCGTGTCGGCCAGGATGACGGGAATATCCCGCTCGCACAGCGTTTGAGCGACGGCCCGCGCCACCGAATTGCCGCCCACGATCAAGACGCCTCGCGGCGGCGGCGCGGCCACGCCGAGCCGGCGGACCACGGTTTTAGCGGTAAGGCTTTGCAGGATGACGCTGACCACGATGACCAGAAAGGTCAACGCCGCCAGAGTTCGGGCTTGGACATAGCCCAGCCGCTCCAGTTGCAGGGCGAACAGCGCGGAGACCGCCGCCGCCACGATACCGCGCGGGGCGATCCAGGCCAATACCACTTTTCGTCGCCAGTCCAGCTTTGAGCCAACCGTAGCTAGCCAGACGGCGGCGGGGCGGGCGATGCAAAAAACGGCGAGCAGCACGCCAATCGCACTCCAGCCCATGCCGGCGAATGCGCCGGGATCAATGCGTGCCGCCAGCACGATAAAGAGTACCGAGATGAGCAACAGGGTCAGGATTTCCTTGAAATCAAGGATGTCGTCCATGGCAAGATCACGGCTATTGGCCAGCCGGACCCCCATGACTGTGACCGCCAGCAGGCCGGATTCGGCGGCGAGGGCGTTGGACAGAGCGAACACGCCCAATACCAGCGCCAGGCTGGCTACTCGGTGCAGGTAGTCGGGCAACCATTGCCGGCGTAGCAGGGTGGCGAGCAGCCAGGCGCCGGCCAGGCCGAGCAGGGTTCCGGCAATCACGGTGACGCCGAACATCAGAAGGGTGTGCTGGTGCTGTTCGGAGACGGTGAACTCGAAAACCAGCACTGCCAACAGGGCGCCGATGGGATCGATCAGAATGCTTTCCCAGCGCAGGATGTTAGCGATTTCGCGCTCGGGACGAACGGTGCGTAGCAAGGGAGCCACCACGGTCGGACCGGTTACGGTGACCAGCGCGCCGAACAGCAGCGCCAGCGACCAGGGCAGACCAGCGCACAGCCGAGCGGCCAGGGCAATGAGCAGCCAATTGACCAACGCGCCGAATGAGACCAAGTTGCGGACCACTTGTGCCTGACCACGGATTTCCGCGAACCGCAGAGTGAGTGCCCCTTCGAACAGGATGACGGCAACCCCGAGCGAGACCATCGGGAACAACAGGGAGCCGAACAGCGCGTCGGGGTCGAGCCAGCCGGTCACGGGACCGGCGATCAGACCGACCACCAGCAGCGGCAGGATGGCCGGTAGCCGCAGCCACCAGGCCAGCCATTGCGCGCTGACGCCGGCGAGCAGGATGGTGGCGAGGGTGAGAGGAATGGGGTCGCGCATGAAGTGCTCCG
>JAVMKH010000177.1:0-2682 GCA_031732935.1 Candidatus Contendibacter sp. | reverse complement strand
CCGTGGCGGCGGCCATTCCCTTCCGCTTCGCTGGCGACTGGGTCACCTACGCCGGCATCGCCTGGCAAGGTGACGTGGCGTTCGTTCCCGAAACCCTCAACCGCCACCGCCGGCATCCCGCCGCCAACACTTCCAAAATGATCGGCACTCTGGACTGGCTGGCGGAAGACCTCGCGGTGAAAGGCTGGTTCATCCGACAGGGATGGGTTCGCGGCAACCCCGCGCTGCAAAGTCTCTGCCGAACCATCGCCACCTACGAGCGCGACGTGCGCTGGCGTATCCCCGGCGAGCCCGATCTGTCAACCGATCCATCCCTGCGGGCGGAACGGGAACTGGCGCGGACGGCACTGGAGACGGCCTGCGGTGGCCCGGCGTGGGGCGAATCGGTCCTGCTGGTCGCCGCCGGCCAGGGGAATGGGTGGCTGGAAACCGCGCGCCGCGCCGGCCAACTCGCCGCCGGGGGCCAGCGCGTCTTCGTCGTGTCCGCCGCGCCGGAGCGGGATGGCCGCGCTTCCGCCCCACCGTTTCCAGCCGGGGGATTGTGGCTGGAAGGCAGTGCCGGCCCCCTGCGCTGGTACGACCACTTCGCCGGAGATCGCACTGGGGGGGACGCGGCCGACATGCGGCAATGCCGGCTCCGGACCTTGGTCCTGATGTGCCGTCTGCTGAAAGTCAATACTATCCTGTCTGGCGGCGGGCCGGTGGCGGACCGCTTGGCCGCCGCCTTGTCCGAGTCGCTCGCCGGCTCTGCTGGTTGAAAACCAGCAGAATGGCGCCGGTTCGGAAGACATCCAGGCCATGGTTGCGATAACCGGCCACGGACGGTCACCCGTCCGGCGCCCGCATTGCCCTGAGGATCATACCAAACCGCCGTAGCGGTGCCGTTACTTTCCAGGACGTGGACCGGCGCAATTCGGTGAGATTGGCGCGAAGGGTAGCGTTTTCATTTTCAAGTTGCGTCTGAACGGCCTGATGGTGCTCCAGCTCGGTCGTCCGCCGTGTCATCCAGGTTTCCCGATCAGCCAATTCCACCGTCAGGGCGGCCTCGTTGGCTTGATGCCGCGCCAGCTCGCCGGACAGGCGTTCGACCTCCGCGCGCCGCCATTCCAGTTCGGCCTTAAGGTTTCGCACCAAATCGAGATGTTCGATGACCTGCCGGCGGGTCAGGCGCTGGCCCGTGCGCCCCTCGTCCAGAATGTCCTGAAGGATCTCGAGCAGGTCGAGCGGGCTTTGCACGTCGAGATAGGCTTCATCCCTTACATGAGGTGGATAATAATAGCCTTGGTCGAGGAACAGCGCTGTTCCGTTTCGCTCGTCGGGGCTGGCCGCGCTCCTGTCCACGGTGCCGGACCGGGATTGAAACGGCTCAGCGTACCGCCGCAGATACTGCTCGGGCCTCATGGTCGGAGTTCTCCTGAACCGTACCCTGATCGCGGCCGCGCCGCAGGGACATGAACAGATCGTTCCAGCCCGCCGGGGGTGTATCCCAGGCCAGCTGCCAGGCCTCGCGATAACCAGCCAGCCGCTCGGCAAACGCGCCCAACAAGGGCGCGATGATGGGTAGCCCGCTCCCCAAGGCGGAACTCAGCGTGTAGGAATAGGTTTCGGGCCACTGGGCCGGGAAGAAGATCATATTCGGCCGTTCCCGGGCGATCAGTAGCGATAGTTGGCTATCGTCGTAGGGTCCGCTGAAGGACAATGGAACGTCAGGTTCCTGCCGCGCCTCCCGGTCGGGATGGCCGATCACCCGGAAAAACAGCGGCAGCCCTCGTGCCTTGGCGTCGGCGGCGCAGGCCTCCAGCAGGTGTAGACCCTTGGCCGGCGTCAGCCGCCCCAGCACCGCGATCTTGAGCTCGCCGCCCGGGGGCGGGCGCGGCGCCAGCGGTGTCTCGGTTGCCATTTCCGGGTGCGATAGCAATACATAGCGCGCTTCGGGTATGTAATGCCGCATCCGCTGCAGCAAATCCCGTGACGGCACAATGATCCTCGCGGCGCCGGCCAGCAGGACCCGGAACCGGGAGCGCCAGGACAGTATGTCCAGCCCCCAGGGTGCCGGCCGCTCGGCCAGACAGGCGTTGCATCCAGCGGTGTCGGGCTCGCCGCAATAGCGGCCATCGGCCCGCGCCAGATTGTATTGCGGGCAGATTGGGTAATAGTCGTGCAGGGTGAAATCGTAGGGCAGGTCCAGATCGGCCGGCAGTCGCAACAACTGCTCCTGCAAGTCCAATATATGATGGAAATGAATGCGCGTCACCGGCAGCGCCCGCAGAAAGGCCAACAAGTCCGAATAAGCGTGCGGCAGCGGGAACCAGGCGCTGAACTCTTCCCCGCGCCGCGCCCACTCCAGCACTGCCGTGGTTGCGTCAAAAGCTCGCAGGATAAAGACCTCGCAATCGGTCTCGAGCAACGCCGCCAGTTCCCGAACATGCTTCTCGGTTCCGCCACCACCCTTGTGCATGACGAACAGTAGCCGTTGTCGGAGCGAGCGAGCCAGCCGAGCAGCATCGATGTGACGCCGCAGCGGCCGGGCGGGATCGCGGGCGCAGTGATCGTTAACCAGCGGAAAATAGCGCGGGTGACGCTTTTCCAGAATCCGCTGAGCTTCGGTGCAGAGGGTGGCGCTCTCAGCTCCGAACGAAACACCGCCGCGATGGTAGACGAAGACATCGGCCGCCAGTCGGT
>JAVMKH010000176.1:2870-68088 GCA_031732935.1 Candidatus Contendibacter sp. | reverse complement strand
TCTATAGCTGCCGGGACAACGTGATGATCGCCCACCCGCTGCGGCCCGACATGGTCGGCAAACCGATCTTGCAGATGAAGGACGACAAGGATCACCTGCTGTTCCAGGATATGTGCAAGGCCGGAGCCAACAAGGACGGCGGCTGGGTCGAATACTGGTGGCCGAAACCGGGCGAAGCCAAGGCTTCCCGCAAGATTTCCTTCGTCCACAGCGCTGAGGTTTCCTTCAAGCCCGACATCCAGGTCGGCGCCGGGATCTACGACGACAAGATGAGCGTCGAGGAGTTGAACAAGCTCGCCACCCAGGCCAAGCAGCAAAAGAAGGACGCGCCGTAAATCGGTCTTGATTTTTTGAAGTCCAGCGGACCGCCCCAGATCAGTTTCTGGGGCGGTTTTTTCATGGGCGTGGCGTCCCCGGCGGCATCACGTTGGCGTCGGCGCGATAGCGGACTTCCTCGTAGGGTCGATCCTTGGGCGGCTGATCAGTGATCTGCACTCGCCCCTGCGCGTCGCGCCAGCGGTAGAGCGGCCGGGTCTGCCCCGGCGGGTCCGGCAGCCAGCCGCGCGCCCAGGCCGGCACGGCCTGTGGCCTCGTGTAACCGTAAAACAGCGCGCCGCCCACCGCCCCCAGCACCAGCAGCACCACCCACGGCCACGCCCGACCGGCCTGCCGTCGACCCATTCGCCCGACCCCGCTCCGTCCGACCCCCGCCATGGCGCCCTCCTCCACCCGAACGTGCTACGGCCAATCGCCTCGTAACGAGGCGACCCGCTCGCGCAGCAGCGCCGAGGTGGCCCGTTCCGCCGGTACCGGTTCGCCCACCGCCAGTTCGATCCGCGACCAGAACCGCCGGGGAAAGCGACTCATCGCCTTGCCGTAACGGCGGCTGAAGAAGCTACCCCACAGCCCGCGCAACGCCATCGGCACCACCGGCGCCGGCGTGCGCTGGATGATCTGCTCGATGCCGGCCTTGAACGGGCCGATTTCCCCGTCCGCGGTCAGTCGCCCCTCTGGAAAGATGCCCACCACCTCGCCCTCCTCCAGATAGCGCGCCACCCGGTCGTAGGCCCGTTCCAGAATTTCGGGATTTTCCCGCGCTGGTGCGATGGGAATCGTGCCAGCGGTGCGGAACACGAAATTCAGCACCGGAATTTTGAAAATCTGATGGTCCATGACAAAACGGATCGGTCGCCGACAACAACCGATCACCACCAGCGCGTCCATGTAGCTAACGTGGTTGCATACCACCACCGCCGGCCCCTCGGCGGGAATATGCTCCAACCCCCGCGTCTTCAACCGGTAACCCACGTTCACCAGAATCCAGACGATGAAGCGCATCAGGAATTCCGGCACCAGGGTGAAGATGTAGACCGCCACCGCCGCGTTGAAGATCGCCATCAGCAGCAACAGTTGTGGAATGCTCAGTCCCCGGTCCAGCATGATCACGGCGATGATCGCCGCCGCCACCATGAACACGGCGTTGAGGATATTGTTGCCGGCGATTACCCGCGACAGATGGCTGGGTTGGCTGCGCTGCTGCACCAGGGCATACAGGGGCACGATGAAAAAGCCACCGAACACGCCGATTAACACCACGTCCATCACTACTCGCCAACTGCCCGGCTGGCCCAGAAATGCCAGCACGCCCAGCAACTCCCCGCTGGCCGGGGGCGTCGCCGGGGTAGCGAAGAACAGGTCCACCCCGAACACAGTCAGGCCGATGGAGCCGAACGGCACCAGACCCAGTTCCACCTGACGCCCGGACATCCGCTCACACAGCAACGAACCCAGGCCGATGCCGACGGCGAACAGGGTCAGCAACAGCGTGACCATATGTTCGCCGCCGCCCAGGGTCAGCTTGGTGAAGTTGGGCAACTGCGCCACGTAGACGCTGCCCAGGAACCAGAACCAGGAAATGCCGAGCACCGACTGGAACACGGTGAAGTTCTGGTAGGTGAACTTGAGAATGTTCCAGGTCTCGCTGACCGGGTTCCAGTTGATCCTGAGGTCCGGCGCGGCGGGCGGCGCCGGGGGAATCGCCCAACTGGTCAGAAAACCGAGCACGGCGATCAGGATGACCGCGCCGGACACCCATACATGGCCCAGTTGCCAGGCGATGAGCACGCCGCCCAGGATGGTGCCCAGCAGGATAGCGAGATTGGTGCCCATCTCCACCCAGGCGTTGCCGCCCACCAGCTCCTCGGGTTTGAGATGCTGCGGCATGATGCTGTACTTGGCCGGCCCGAACAGAGTCGAATGAAAGCCCATCATGAACAGCATGGCGATCAACAGCGGCACGTTGTTCAAAATGAATCCCATCGCCGCCCCCAGCATGATCACGATCTCCAGCAGCTTGACCCAGCGGATGTAGCGCGACTTCTCGTACTTGTCGCACAACTGACCAGCAGTGGCCGAGAACAGAAAGAACGGCAACACGAACAGGCCGGCGCAGAGATTGATCAGGAAGTTGGAACGACTGGCGTCCACCCCCGCCGCCTGGAACGCGATCAGGATGATCAAGGCGTTCTTGAACACGTTATCGTTGAACGCGCCCAGAAACTGAGTGACGAAGAACGGCAGGAACCGCCGTTCCCTAAGCAGGGTAAATTCGTTGTCGTGAGCCATGCGGCGGAACGCTCCAGGATCGGATGATTTGAATCAGGTTTCGGTGATGCGGATGGGCGTCGAGCCCGGCAGGGTCTCGACCAGACCGGCCCCCAGCCATTGCGCCGGCGTGTGGTAGCCACCGACGGGTGCGTGCGCCAGCAACCGCTCGACCACCACCAGCGCGCCTTGCACCGTTACATCATAGCCGTTGGCGGTTTGCACGCGGCCGACTTTGCGTGTGCCGGCGGCGTTCGTGACCTCGCCCCAAACCCAGGTGGGGGTGCGCTGGCGCTGCTCGGCGTCGGGACCGCGCACGGTGGCGGCGACGCGCTGTTTGAGCAGGGCTTGCACCCAGCCCAGCCCAAGGAAGGGTTGCAACCAGGGCAGCAGCCAACGCCAGCGCAGCAACGTCGGCGACGTCGGAATATAAACCTCGATATGGGCAATGCCGGTGCTGTGGAAGGCGGTGGCGACATCGCCCCAGGGAATGGTCATGGCGGTTTTCTCGCCCCGGCCAAAGTCGATCCGGCGGATTTTCCAGACCGGCGGCACGGGGACGATGCGACCGTCGCGGCGCACCCGGCCACCCTTGCCCAGTCCCTCCACCATCGTGTTCGCGGTGCCGGGGCTGAAGCCGGAGCGGGAATCGAAGCCCAGCGCCAGATGGGTCGCGTCCGGCAACGCCGCCTTGAGCGCCACCGCCAGGCAGTCGGTGGGAATCACATCGAAGCCCACACCGGGGCAGAGAACGACCCCAGCGGCCTTCGCCTCCGCGTCGCGGGCGCGCAGCGCCTCGAACACTTCGATTTCGCCGGTAATGTCCAGATAGTGAATCCGACCGTTCAGGCAGGCGTCGGCCATGGGCGCGGCGGTGGCCGAGAACGGCCCGGCGCAGTTCAGCACCAGTTTCATGCCGGCCAAGGCTTGCGCCGTCGCGGCGGCATCGGCGAGCGCGAACGTCCGGCATTCGCAATCCAATTCCCGCGCCAGCGGCGTCAACCGTGCCGCCGATCGGCCAGCCAGCACCGGGCGCAGTCCCCGTCGCCGGGCCTCGCGGGCGATCAATTCGCCGCTGTAGCCGTTGGCGCCGTAAATCATCCATTGGGAGTCATTCATCGGTTTCGCCCTCGTGGATTGTGGCCGCTTATGGTCGGGCAGGGACGACGGACGCGGCAAGTCCCGCGCCAAACTTTCCTTGCGGCGACAACAATATGCGTCAGACAGACTTGTTTTCCAGGAAAATCCAGAGTCGAATTTCGGAATCCGCCGGCTAGACCTTTCCCCGGATACCTCTTCTCCGATGATCATGAATAATCACTAAAACAATTCTTGTCATGTTTTCTGTATGGCGCTACGTTAATCAAGTTATAAAGTTATAACGAGCGAGAGCGACCATGCCGAAACTGAAAGATTCGCAGCTTGCGACGAACGTGAGAAATAGGAATAGGGAAGCCACGCGAAGGATGCGTGAACGCCATCAAGCGATGCGACGGATGGCGCGGTTGTCGGCGGCGACCCAGGAAGCCACGCGAAGGATGCGTGAACGCCATCAAGCGATGGGCAACGTAACCCTCAGCGTGTGGATATCCGCTGGGGCCAAAGCCAAGGCTGAAAAACTGGCCCGCGCCAAAGGCGTATCGCTTGGTGAGGTCGTTGACTTGGCGCTCAATCGGTTGGACGGTGAAGAAGTGGACGCGACCACGCATCTGATGAGTTCGCCCGCCAATGCAGCCCGCCTGCGGGAGGCCTTCGCGGACTGGCAAGCTGGATGGAATATCCAGGAAAGAGAATTGCTACCTGATGGTGATTAAGTTCCTGCCGCAAGGATGGGAGGATTATCTCTACTGGCAACAGACCGACAAGGCAACTCTACGAAGGATCAATCAACTCATCCGGGATATTCAGCGTGACCCATTCACGGGTATCGGCAAGCCGGAACCACTACGGCATGATTTCAAAGGCGGTTGGTCACGCCGAATCACGGATGAGCACCGGTTAGTCTACGGGGTGGAGGATGACGCCTTGGTGATTTTGCAATGCCGTTTCCATTACGGGCGCAAGGCTTAAGCCACCAGGGAGTAGCCAGACACACAGATTTTGACTCCCGCCGATCTGGCGAATCAGCGCCAGGCCCTGACCTGCGCCGACGTGGAGCGGCTACTCGATCAAGCCGAACATACGCCTCGGTTAAGATCATCTTCCCCGACATAGTATCGATCTGGCCCTGCTGACCCGCTACCGTTCCCCTATGGTTTTTTTGAGTAGCACTCCAGTAGCACCCGGCTGGCGTGGTTGGATAACCCATTATCTAGCCAATGAAAGAATATGCGAACTCCTTAAGTTTCCCTTAAGCATCGCCGGGAACAATGGCGCGCAACGAGGGAATCGGAATGGTTCCGGTTCCGGTCTTGTTGCGCGAGAGGTAACGACCATGAAATTTCCCGGTATGCTCAAAAAACTCACGTTGGCGGTTGCGCTGGCGACCAGCGGCGCGGTTCTGACGGTGGGCACCCTGCCAGCGGCGTGGGCCATCGACGCCACGCACCCCGTTCAGGTGGAAATGACCGTCCCCGACTTCAGCACACTGGTCGAGCGCAACGGGGCGGCGGTGGTCAACATCACCGTCACCGGTAAGCAACAGCCCACCGTGGTCATGCGCGGCTTCCCGGATCGGGACGACGAAGACAACCCGTCTGCGCCGTTTTTCAAGCAATTCCCCATGCCCCCGATCCCGCATGGCGGCAAGGGCACACCAGTTCAGGGATTGGGTTCCGGCTTCATCATCTCCGCCGACGGCTACCTCATCACTAACCATCACGTGGTGGATGGGGCGGAAAAAATCAACATCAAACTGAACGACAAGCGCGAATTTCCAGCCAAGGTGATCGGCAGCGACCCGCAGTCCGACATCGCCCTGCTGAAAATCGCCGCCACCGGCCTGCCGACCGTGGCCATCGGCGACGCCGACAGTCTCAAGGTCGGCCAGTGGGTGTTCGCCATCGGCGCGCCGTTTGGACTGGAGCGCACCGCCACCAAGGGCATCGTCAGCGCCCTGGGCCGCTCGTTGCCGAGCGACGCCTACGTGCCGTTCATCCAGACCGACGTGCCGATCAATCCCGGCAACTCCGGCGGACCGCTGTTCGATCTCAACGGCAAGGTGGTGGGCATCAACTCCCAAATCTTCAGCCGCAGCGGCGGCTACATGGGGCTGTCGTTCGCCATTCCGGCCAACGTGGCGATGGACGTGGTGGCGCAGCTCAAAACCGACGGGCGAGTAAGCCGAGGCTGGATGGGTGTCACCTTGCAGGAGGTGACGCAGGATCTGGCGCGCTCGTTCAATCTGGAGCAACCGCGCGGCGCGCTGGTGGCGGACGTGAGCGCGGATGGCCCCGCCGCCAAGGCCGGGCTGAAGACCGGCGATGTCATCGTCGCCTACGCCGGCAAGCCGGTGAACGACAGCGCCGATCTGCCGCCGCTGGTGGGTTCAAGCAAGCCCGGCGCTAGCAAGGCGCTGACCGTGATCCGCGACGGCAAGGAACGGGAAATCACGGTCACGCTCGGCCAGTTGCCGGACAAGAACAAGGACAAGGACGAGCTGGCGCTGAACGGTCACCCGGACGACGGCTCGCCGAGACTGAACGTCCTGGTGGCCGATTTGCCCGCTGGCCAGGGCGGACGCGGCGAAGGTGGCGTGCAGGTCCAGCGGGTCGGACCGGGTCCCGCCGCCGAGGCCGGCGTGCAACCGGGCGATATTCTGGTGAGCTTGAACAACCAGAAGATCCGGGACGCCGCCCATCTACGGCAACTGGTGAAGGAGCTGCCGCCGGGCAAGCGGGTTCCGCTGCTGGTCAGGCGTGACGAAGGCTCATTGTATCTGGCGGTGGAAATTCCGGCCCACGCCAAGCAGACGGGTTAAATTTGGTAGTGGAACTAAGGTAGGTCGGGTTAGCAACCCGAAACCCGGCCTACCACTATGGAAAGCCATGGCAACCCTAGATGAGTTGTGGACAGCACCCACGGTTTCCACCCATGAGATAGGAACCTATAGCTGCTTGCCATTCACCGCTGATCGTTAACACGGTCGCCTATCGTGAACAAAACCACAACTTATTGCCTTCGCTGTCGAGAAAACTACCCACGTAGTAATCATCATAGGGCTGCACCTCGTCGGCGATGACGATTCCGCGACTACGCAAGGCGTCCTGCGTCGCCAAGGCATGATCTGTTTCAATGGTCACTCGGGGATTGGGCGTCGCGGTGGGCGTCTCCCAATCAGGTTTCAGCATCAGAATGACTTGATCGAGCCACCAGCCAACCTGCTCTGCTCCTTCATAAGCAGGTGAAAGCGCCAGTTGCTGACCGTAAAACCGATTGGCGCGATCCAGGTCGCTGACCGCCAAGGCAATAACCTTGACCCGTTGAAAACCCAGTGGATTAAGAGTGTCATTCAACGTATTGCCCTCCATATCGGAAAAACCGTTAACGTCTTGCGGTGGGCAGCACCGCCACCAGCACGTCCCGGTATCAAAATAGGGTGACAGGCCCGCCACGGTTCGGAAAAATCAGGATCATGCGAAACCGGCGCCTATCCTGGAATCCTGTGGGGGAAGTAGGAAACCGCCCATCGCCTGTCGCGATGGGTAAGAGCGATGCGAGAGATGGCGAGTTAGTCGTTATGGCTTGGCGTAATTCACCATGCCGGTGATGTCGACTACCACGACCGGTTCATCTCCGACGACCCAGGCATCATGGCCGGGCGGCAGGAGAGAAACCTCGCCCGGCCCGAACTCCTGTTCGCTGCCGTCGTCCATCCGCACGCCGAGGCGACCGGAAACGTGGTACTGGAGGTGAGGAGCCTCGCAGCTTGCGGTGTTTACCAGGGGTTTGACGCAGGTGGACCATCTCCATCCTGGTTGGAGGATTGCCCGGCCGAAGGTGACACCACCCAGTTGCACCAGCCTCAATTCTCCTCGATCAAAGATTCTCGTTTCATCCGGCTGGGAAAAATCTCTCTGCTGCATTTGCGCCATGGTTTTTCTCCTCCGCGAGGAATATGGCGACGGACGGGGCAGGAAAGCACGAGTTGGCAACTTCCGCCCGGTGGGGAACGGCCGATGAATAATGAAATTGGCCGTAACTTACATAAATAGCAGAAAAACCGAGCAATGGAATCAACATTTTCAAGATGAGATAAAGAATGCCGTTCTCATACATAGGGATTGGATTTTGCGGGAGCATGCTTCTTCTAAAAATTCGATGAGTCGCGGCCAACCTTTTAAGCGGTTAGCAAGCCCTTAAGTGTTATATATTGCAGCCAATGCCACCTCTAACCCTCTATCACCCGAACCGAAATGCGCATCCTGCTGGCGGAAGACGATCCGATGATCGGCGACAGCCTGCGTAAGGGGCTGCGCGGCGAAGGTTTCACCGTCGATTGGGTCCAGGATGGACGAAGCGCGGAACAGGCGCTGGAAACCGCCGACTACGCGCTGGTGCTGCTCGATCTCGGCCTGCCGCGCAAGGAGGGTCTGGCGGTATTGAACGGCTGGCGGCGGCGCGGCCTGACCGTGCCGGTGCTGATTCTCACCGCCCGCGACGCCGTCCCGGACCGGGTCAAGGGGCTGGACAGCGGCGCCGACGACTATCTGGTCAAGCCCTTCGATCTGGCCGAACTGCTGGCGCGGATGCGGGCGCTGCTGCGTCGCCAGGCCGGGCGGGCGCGGGACCTGATCGAAATCGGCGCATTGCGGCTCGATCCCGCCGCTCATTCGGTCGAATACCGAGGCCAGCCGGTTGCGTTGTCCGCGCGGGAATTCGCCCTGTTGCGCGCCCTGCTGGAACGGCCGGGCGCGGTGCTGTCGCGCGAGCAACTGGAAGACCGCCTGTACGGCTGGGGCGAGGAAGTGGAAAGCAACGCCATCGAGGTCCATGTCCACAACCTGCGCCGCAAGCTAAATCCCCATGTCATCCGCACCGTGCGGGGCGTCGGCTACCGGCTTGGGGAACCCTCGTGACCTCGATTCGCCAGCGCCTGCTGGTCGGCCTGCTGGTCGGTCTGGGTCTGGTGCTGGGCATCGCCGGTTACGCCACCTATCGCCAAGCCCGCGCCGAGGTCAACACCCTATTCGATTACCAGTTGCAGCAAGCGGCGCTGGCCCTGCGGCGGCAAAACCTGCTGGCGTTGGCGATGAGCGGTGAGGCCAGCGACGGGGAAGGCGATCTGCTGGTGCAAATCTGGGATCGCGGCGGCGGGTTGCTGTACGTCTCCCGCCAGGACTGGGAACTGCCCTTCGCCACCCAGCCTGGCTTCGCCGACCTGCTCTGGCGTGGCCAGCGCTGGCGGCTGTTCGCGCTGCACGCCAACGACCGCATCGTTCAGGTCGCGCAGCCGACGCGGCTGCGATTGCGAATGAGCGCCGACACCGCCCTGCGTAACCTGGCGCCGTTTCTGCTGCTGTTACCGGGCATGGCGCTGGTGATCTGGTTCGGGGTCGGCGCCGGTCTGCGACCCCTGCACCGCGTCGCCGCCGACATTCAGCAACGCCGGCCGGGCGCGCTGGAACCAGTGGCGACGGAGCGACTGCCGGCGGAAATTACACCATTGGTCCACGCTCTCAACGATCTGCTGGTACGGCTGGCGCATACCCTCGACGCCCAGCGCCAGTTCATCGCCGACGCCGCCCACGAACTGCGCACGCCGTTGACCGCGGTCCGGCTTCAGGCCGAGATGGCGCAACAAGCCATGGACCCGGCGGAACGGGCGGGGACGCTGGCCGAATTGCGCGCTGGTCTGCTGCGCGCCTCGCACCTGGTCGAGCAACTGCTGGCCATGGCCCGGCTGGACGCCGCGCCCACCACGGGACCGGTCGAGCGGGTGGATTTGCTGGACCTCACCAAACGGGTCGTCGCCGAGTTCGCCCCCATCGCCGACGACCGCCATCTCGATCTGGGTCTGCTGCCCAGCGACGCGGCCACCGTCGCCGGCGATCCGGGTGAATTGCGTACCCTGTTGAGTAATCTGGTGGAGAACGCCTTGCGCTACACCCCGGCGGGTGGACAGGTGGACGTTCAAGTTCAACGGGTGGGAAACGAGGCGATGCTGACCGTGAGCGACACGGGACCCGGTATTCCGGCGGCGGAACGGGAACGGGTGTTCGATCGGTTTTATCGCGGCGCCCAGGCCACCGCCCCCGGCAGCGGACTGGGGCTGGCGATTGTCCAGCGCATCGCCGACCGTCATCGAGTCAGCGTTCGACTGGAAGACGCCGAACCGGGTCGGGGGCTGCGGGTCATCGTTCGCTGGCCCAGCGCCGCCAGTTGAGCGACGACCACCCCATGGCGCTATCGGTCAGCCCCTCCTTGCGAGGACATATACTTCAAGGGTGCATCCCTACCCGGAAACTCCGTCATGCTACCCACCACCCGCGACTTGCTGACCCGCGAGGTCACCGACTGGCATCAACAGGGATTGATCGACCGGTCGCTGCTGGACGTTTTACTGCCGCGCTACGAAACGCGCGGTCGATTCCTGACCGCGTTGCTGAAATGGCTGGGACTGTTCGCCATTTTCCAACTCGGACTGGCGGTGCTGGCCTTCATCGCCATGATGGCGCAATCCGCCCTGCTGGCCGCGCTGCTGCTCGGCGGCATCGGCGCGGGGCTGTGGTGGTTCGGGGCGCGGCTGGCCACCGACCCCAAGCAGATTCATCCCTTCACCGGCGCGGTGCTGATCACCGCCAGCCTAGCGGCGGCGTTCGGCACTTTCATGCTGCTGCACACCGCGTTCGGCGGCGAACCCAGAGGCCGGACCATTCCGACGATCATGCTACTCACGGGCGTGCTTGCCGCCCTGACCGCCTATCGCTATTACCTGCGCTGGCCGCTGCTGCTGGCGCTGCTGCTGTTCTTTCACGGCTTGGGTTCGTGGCACGCCTACGGCGGACACGGCGCCTATTTCGCTGATATTCAGGACGAGCGGTTGATGGCCCTGGCGGCGCTGGCGACCATCGGGCTGGGTCTCTGGCACGAATGGCGGCTGGAACCCGGTCTCTTGCGACGCTGCGCCGGGTTCGGGGGGCTGTACCTGATTTTCGGCTTGCTGTACCTGAACCTGTCGCTGTGGTTCCTGACCCTGTTCGGGAAACCGCTGGGCTGGGTACTGCTCTTCACCGCCGTCGGCATCGGGCAAATCGTGGTCGGCGCCCGGCTGCGCGATGCCCGCTTCACGGGGTTCGGCATCGTGTTCCTGGCCATTAACTTGTACACCCGCTTTTTCGAGCACTTCTGGGACCGGCTGTCCGCCGGGACGTTTTTCCTCATCGCCGGGGCGCTGGCGATGGTTCTCGGCTACGGTTTCGAGCGTCAGGCTTACCGGGAGCGCCAACCATGAACCCACAATCCCGCAATCGCCGCGTCCGCCGGGAACTGGACGAACTGCTGCGCGAGGGTGTGCTGGACGCCACGACTCATGGGCAACTGCGCGAACGCTATCCCACCGAGGGCTGGGACTGGCGGTCGCTGGGCCGCTGGTTCCTGATCTTCGGCGCGGTCAGCGTCATGGCCGGTCTGGTGATTCTCGGCCGGACCCTGTTCGAGTTCACGCTGACCAAGCTGGCGGTGCTGCTGGGCGTCGCTACGCTCGCCAGTTTCGGCGGCGGGCAATGGCTCAAGCGCGCCCGTCCCCTGCTGGTCTGGACCGGCCTGAGCGTGGAACTGCTGGGCGGGTTGCTGCTGATCGGCCTGACCTTCACCCTCGGCGCGATTTATTCCACCGGTTCCGGCAACTGGCCGGCTCTGCTGCTGGTCGACCTGGTATTGCTGGTCGGCTTGAGCTACGCGCTGCGCAACGGGTTGCTGCTGGTGCTCAGCGCCGTGGTGTTCTTCTCCTGGTTCGGCGGCTTCACCGGCTACGCCTCCGGTTGGGGCGCGTACTGGTTCGGAATGAATTACCCACTGCGCTTCCTGCTGGCGGCCCTTGTCATGATCGCCGTCGCGGTCATCCACCAGCAGAGCGAAGTCGGACCGCTAGCGCGGTATCGGGGATTCTGCAAGATCTGGCTGTCCGCCGGGCTGTTCTTCGCGGAAATGGCGCTGTGGCTGCTGTCCCTGTTCGGTAATTTCGATCTGGCCAAGGATTGGTGGTATCACGCCGGCATCGCCGAGTTGGTGCTGTTCAATGTCCTGTGGGCGGGCTTAAATGGAACGCTGGTCTGGCTGGGCGCGCGGTGGGCGATGCGGATGCTGACCGGCTATGGCGTGACTTTCCTGGTGATTCAAATCTACACGCTGTTTTTCGCTCACCTGGCCGAACACCTGGGTGTACTGCTCAGCCTGTTGATCGCCGGTGGCGGCGCGCTGGCGCTCACCTTCCGACTGGAACAACGGCGGCGCGAAGCCGAAACGCACTGACCACGAGAGAGGATGACCGATGTCAAACGCAAGCGGCCGACTGGACCGGCAAGCTTTGCTGGAGGAGTTGCAAATCGCCGGGTTCGTGCCCGAGGCCCACGCCGCCTATCGTCCCCTGCTGCTGGACGGATTGCGGTTTTTTTTGGAGCGGCTGTCGCCGGCGCGGCAGGCGGCCATCCTCGCCGAGCAACTGCGACTGCCGCGTGCCACCTCGCCCGCGCGCCGGCTGGCGACCCTGTTCCGCCGCTGCCCGACTTTGCACAAGTTGGGGCAGGTGGTGGCGCGCGACCGGCGCCTGGCGCCCGAATTGCGCGCCAATCTGCAAGGACTGGAGTCGCTGGAACCGACTACCTCGATGGTCGAGATCGCCGCCATCATCCAGCGGGAATTGGGGACGGTGGCGGGTCTTGAAGTCGCGCCGACCGCACTGGCCGAGGCCAGCGTCGCCGTGGTGGTACCCGTGGTTTGGCGTCCCCTCGCCGGCGCCGCGCCGCTCTCGGGCGTGCTCAAGGTGCTACGGCCCGGCGTCGAGGAACAACTGCACGAAGAACTGGAAATCTGGGCGGCGCTCGGCGTTTTTCTGGAACAGCGCTGCGCGGATCGGCAACTGCCGGCGCTCGATTATCGCAACACGCTCGACAGCATCCGTCGGCTGTTGGCGCACGAAATCCGCCTCGACCGCGAACAAATCCATCTGGCGCGAGCGGCGGCATTCCATGCTGATTCCCCAGCGGTCCTCATTCCGGGTCTGCTGCCGTTTTGCACGGCGCGCATCACCGCGATGGAGCGAATCGAGGGTCGCAAGGTGACCGATCCCGGTTTGTCGCCCGACGAGCGGCAACGGCTGGCGCGACTCCTGATCGAAGCCCTGCTTGCCAAGCCGTTCTGGAGCAACCCCTCATCGGCCGCCTGTTTTCACGCCGATCCCCACGCGGGCAATCTGTTCGCGACGAACGATGGCCGCTTGGCGATCCTGGACTGGGCGCTGGTCACGCCGCTCGACAAGGCGCAGCGCGTCGCCGTGGTGCAGGCCGTGGCGAGCGCCCTGACCCAGGACGAGGGCGGCATGACCCGCGCGCTCGCGGCGCTGGGGAATCCATCCGACCCGTCGGCCCTGCGCGCCGCCGTCGCGGCGGGTCTGCGCCAGGTGCGCCAGGGAACGTTTCCGGGCATGGACTGGCTGATGACGCTGCTGGACCAACTGGGGACCACCGGCGCGATGCAGTTTCCCGAAAACCTCACCTTGTTCCGCAAGGCCCTGTTGACCCTGACCGGGGTGATCAACGATGTCTCTGGTCAGCCGTCCATCGACGAGGTGCTGATCCTGAGCGGCCTGATGCAGTGCGGCCGGGAGTCGGCGACTCGATGGCTGGTCCCCTTTCACTCGCGCGCGTTCGGGAGCCACCTGTCCAACGCGGACTGGTTCGGCCTGTGGGCCGGTCTGCCCCTGACCGTAACCCGCTATTGGACCGGAATCTGGCGGGACGCGCTGGAGGGATAGCCCCTGGTAGTGGTTGTGGCGCCGCTGTCGACGCCTGGCGAAAAGGTCACAGCCCAGAATTCTTTCGGTTCCGCCGGCTGCTGGAGCTGGAAAAGTTGCGCGTCTTGTAATTCGTCCAGGGGTGAGGAAGAAATGGCCTAGGCGGCCCGCGCGCGCAATCGCAGGCCCAACGCACGCACCACCTTCAGCACGGTCCCGAATTCGGGATTGCCCTCGGCGGATAGGGCTTTATACAGACTTTCGCGCCCCAGCCCGATTTCCCGTGCCAGTTGGGTCATGCCCTTGGCGCGAGTAATGTCGCCCAGCGCGGCCGTGATTAACGCAGGATCGCCTTCCTCCAGGACGGCATCTAGATAAGCCACCATATCTTCGTCATCCTTGAGGTATTCCATCGTATCGTAGAGACGAGTTTCAGTCTGGGTCATGTCAAGTGACTTTTTTCAAGAGGTATAGAACTGTTCCATAAGATATCAAAATCTTGTCTCTTCCTTCTCGCCTCTTCTCTGCTAAATTTTACCTTATTAGTTCCATCACATCCGAGTTCACCAACAGCAACTTCACCATATATCCCGTGATTAAGAGGATTATCTTTATTAAAGCCATTAAAGGAAACGTGGAGTTCAACTCCTTTGTCTATTTGTTCCCCCAGTTGACCTTTCATATCATCAGGTAATTTTTTGAGATCGCTCTTTGAAACACAGAAAAGTCTTTTTACTCTTCTTGGGTAGTCTAGTGGAAACTTGAAGATAAAATGCTTCGACCTTATACCATTATCATCATTTTTCTTAGCTATTTCTAAGTCCACCTGAGTTGCCACAGCATGATATTTATTAACATCATTACAAATTTTTAAGCATAATACTTCCATTAAATAGTAAACATCCTCACTTTTAACCGAAACAGTATTAGTTCTCAACGCTTCAAGAATTTTTTTCAATGCCTCCAATGCTGCTCCTTCATTATCTGTAGAAACACGATTACAGTACTCAAGCCAAAATTGGTTGTCAATTTCGATCTCTCTATTAAGAAACCCAACCCGCATAGCGCTCTTAAGAATTGAAGCGCTCGACCTAACGTTAGGAATTTCAGAAATCTTCTGAGTGATATACTCGGCCGTTTTCTCAATTTCACTTATATGGTCATTGACTTCACTTATATGGTCATTGACATTTTTTGAGTTGATAATAAAGATGGGCCAGAATGCAAAAACTGAAGTTGCGACAAGGTATTGAGGCCAATTACTTTGATTATCGACAGCTTTCAAAACACCTGCGATAACAGTGGTGATAATACCAATCCAAGGAAGAGAAGACAGGAGGACCTTTTCAAGTTTGTTCATTATTTAGTCTCCCTAAGGAAGGGTAGAATTATATTCACTTGAATTAACCCAAGTATCTATGCCAAGAGAACGCCAAACAAACGAACACCAATTCCAACAGTAATCGACAAAGAAATTAAACTCAATTAAGAGATAAAATATATCTTCTGGAATATCTTCCATATCGATTTGGCAAGTAGCGCACTCGCCGCTTGATAAAGAAGAAGGTTTGTAATCTTTATAAGTTAATTTGAGTTTTTCTAGGTACAATTTAGAAATCTGCTTACCACTATTAGCAGAAATGTTATTTGGGTCATTGATTTGAATAAACCCATCAACCCACTGATCCATCCCTGATAGGTTAGTGTAAGTTGCTTTGATGTGTAGGGACCGGTTCTGTTGTTCCAATTCAATCTTTATATTCTTCTCATATATACTAGACACATCCATTGCCATAAGATGCTTGGGGCTGACTAGTTGAATTCTATTTTTAAAATCTTGTGTAGGATGAACTCCAAAATAGACTAAACTCTTTCGAACAAGACCTTCACCCCAAACTGGATGCTCATCGTTAAGCAATTCCGCTTTTTCGGGAAGATAATTTGAGTCTGAAATTTGATCTAAAGAATAATAGTATCCTACCTGTGCTTGCCAAAATTTCTTAAATTCTATAGATATTTTCTCAAGATCAAAGTTATTATTGATGGAGTCCGCCACGGACTTTACTATACTTAAAGCATTTTCTGGCCTAATTACTATAGATGGATTTCTCGCGATTTTGCTTATCTTTTTATAAAAACTCCTTAATGAATCATGAGTAATGTTGGCTATATAACCACGCCGTTCCCTACCTTGATTAGAGTGTCGCCACAAATAACTATCACTTAAAAAACTGAGGTTTAAAAGGAGATTTTCTACGCGCAATATAGCCATGTGGGATCGTTTTATTTCTTGCTCGCTAATAAGTGAAATACCCAATTGATTTCTCTGTGTTAGCTCATTAGTCTGCTTATTACTATCATTTAAATTAGTTTTTGCAATGCGAGTATTTGGGTGACCGAAAAGAATAAACGCTTGATCATCACAATAAATCTTGCTTACATAAAGATTCAATCTCTGACTGATTTCTCCTAAAGTATATCCTAATAAAGAAAGCTCCCGATATAGATTTAGAAGCCCAGGTGTAAATGTCTGTAATCTTACACTAGCGATAGCGGAACGACTCATTCCATTTAATATTATTGCTAGTGGTATTGGAGTGAAATTACCGCTATTTTCCCAATTAAAAGGACTATGACATGATTGTAGAAGCCAGTGCTTGCACCTAGTCGAAGAAACTATAATTCTTTTTTCACTTGGATTCGAGAAAGTTGAGTGTAGAGTTAATCCGCTGTTCGAGGTTAGATAAGTTTGACGGCCATTCATAACGGCCGCAAAATTTGTTAAATTTTCCATTCTCAAGATTTCTTGAAGTTTCATAATATCTGGCGATGGGTTTACGCCATAATATAAGAGTGCGTGAGTTTTTTTAAGGTTCTTTTGCTTCTCTTGGTTATCAACGCCAAATTCTCTATACTGATCGGCAGTTACCGAATAGAAACCCATCAATAGTTTATCAGGATCTTGACCGGGATATGGTTCAAGGAGTGAAGCGAAGCACGTGGTACGAGTGGAGTCATATGGTATCAGACCTATTTTAAGAGTCTTCTGATGTCTGCTCATTAAATGGAAGAGATGGGCATCTATCTGATTATGATCAACTACTATGCAAGCCCATGACTTACAAGACGATAAGATGTTTGGAAGTTTTTCTCGTGTCGCATAAAGGATTTCTTCACTAGGCTCACACTGGTGGTTATCTTTTGATCTGTCCCAAGCGCCCTTTGAAAGATATATGAACATTTTAGCCTCTTTAAAGATAACAAAGCGACGGATGAGCCATAAGCTTCTCCGCCCACAATCGGCCGCATCCGCTGGTTGAGGGGCGCTTCACGCCGAGCAGGCAAGGGATGAAATCTGCAACCCCCTTGCGCTGGACGGTTCGCATCCGGCGTAGTCAATTTTAAGCTAACAATGACTAAAAATGTAATCTCTGGAAATGGTGCCAGGACTGGTACGGCGTTTATCCATCGGCAACGATGATAGACCCCACGGGTCCCGCTGAGGGCGGGCTGCGCGTGCTGCGCGGCGGTGGCTGGTTCGACCTCGGCGGGGGCGCGCGTTCGGCCGACCGCAACGCCGACGTTCCCGGCAACCGCCTCGCCTACCGCGGCTTCCGCCTGGCCCGAGGTCAAACGAGCCGGCCAAGCGAGCCGGAGGCGAGAGCGGGGATTGGCGCGAGCCGGGCCGGACAGACGACGCGGAGCGGCGGCGGTCAGGCCCGGCGCGGTGGGTAGGGTATCTCGCCCCTACATTCCCCACACCCAAATTCGGTAAGAGCCGTGCGACTCCTCGCGCTGGAAAATTTTCCGTTCCCACGGCACGCCAGGACTGCGGTCGAAAATCAGCAAATGACCTTCGCCGGCGCCGGTGCGGTCCAGATAATAGACGGTTTGCGCCAGCCCCTCCCACAAAGTAGCGTCGAGCGATTTATGCAGCAACTTCAACTTGATGACTACTAGGCACTGTGGCGGGCGGTACTGGGCGACAATCCAAGCCGATTCAAGGGCGAAGACTGGCCAGTCGAGAGCGCGAGCTGGGACGACGCCCAGCGCCTCATCGAACGGTTGAATGAACTAGTCCCCACTAGCGGCTTTCGGCTGCCGAGCAAAGCGGAATGGGAACACGCTTGCCGAGTAGGGACGACAACAGCGTTCTGGTTTGGCGACCAGATTATCCTGATAATCATAGGCCGACCCGCGATTGCCCAGGCTGGCCATCGCGCCCATTGCATTCCCTCTCGCCGCGCCGTATATCCTGAGCCGTTCCGGTCAGGAGTGACGGCCATGCCTACCCTCTCGCGGTATCTGTTCAACCCCGCTTCCATCGCGCTAATCGGCGCCAGCGAGCGACCCGGCTCCATCGGCGCGGCGTTGACCCGCAATCTGTTGGCTGGCGGATTCAAGGGCGACCTGTTCCTGGTCAACCGTCGTCACTCGCGCGTGCATGACATGCCGGCCCACCAGCGCCTGGCCGATCTGCCGCGCGCCCCGGAACTGGCGGTCATCGCCACGCCGCCGCCCGGCGTTCCCGAACTGCTGACCATGCTGGGCCAGCAAGGCGCTCGAATCGCCCTCATCGCCACCACCGCTAGTTCCCGCGACGAGGCGCGAACCTGGCGCGAGATGGCCCGCGGGCGGGGTTTGCGCTTGCTGGGGCCAGGTAGTTTCGGCGTCATTGCGCCACGCTGGGGCCTGAACGCCTCGTTCAGCCCGATTTTTCCCCGCCCCGGCCACCTGGCCTTGATCGCGCCCGAGGGATCGGTGTTGACGCCGATCCTGGAATGGGCCACCGCTCGGGATATCGGCTTCTCCAGTATCCTTGCCCTGGGCGACGGCGATGATCTGAACTACGACGAAGTGCTGGACGGGTTGAGCCACGACCCCGACACCCGCGTCATTCTGCTGGTGCTAGAAACATTCTCCGCGCCCTTGCCGGCAGAGGTGGCGACCGCCCGCAAGTTTCTGTCGGCGGCGCGGGCGGCGGCGCGGATCAAGCCGGTGCTGGCGGTGCGCCTCGGTCGGGGTGGCGATGCGTCCTCTCGTCAGACCGACGCCATTTACGCCGCCGCGTTCCGGCGCGTGGGGATATTGCGGGTCCCCTCGTTGCGGGAGCTACTCGACACCGCCGAAACCCTGGAACTCGATTTGCCAGTGACCGGCGACCGGCTGGCGATTCTCGGCAACGGCCGGGGGCTGGGTTTGCTGGCCGCCGACGCGCTGCTGGCCGAAGGCGGTCGGCTGGCCCCATGGAGCTCCGCGACCCAGGCAGCCCTGGCGGACCTTCTGCCGCCCGGCGTCGCGCCCGCCAATCCACTCGATCTGGGCCTGGACGCCGATCCCGCCCGGTTTTCCGCCGCCGTGACCGTTCTGTTGCAAGCACCGGAAGTCGATGGCCTGCTGACGTTGCACGCGCCCAGTGCGTTGATTTCGGCCACCGCTGCCGCCGACGCGGTGATCGAGGCCATCGCCCACCCTCCCCCCGGCGCGCGCGCCAACGTGCTGGCCTGCTGGCTGGGCGCGGACAGCGTTCGCGAGGCCCGGCAGCGGTTCCAGGCCCAGGGCATTCCTAGTTACGACACCCCCGACGACGCGATCCGCGCCTTCCTGCGGCGCTGGCGCCATCGATGCACCCAAAAGGCGCTGATGGAAACGCCACCGAACTGGCCAGAGCTATTCAGCGCCGATCTCCCCGCCGCGCGACGCTTGATCCAAGTCGCGCTGGCCGAGGGTCGGAACCCGTTGACCGGAGCGGAAACCCGGACCCTCCTGACCGCCCATGGCATCCCGCTGGCGCCGGATGGAGAGACTTCCGCGTCCCCTGCCCCACCCGGAGCGCCAATAGGGTCCATTCGCATGGTCCATGATCCAGCCTTCGGCCCCGCGTTGCGGTTTGGGCCGGACGGAGCAGCGGCTTCCGACGAATACGCCATCGCCTTGCCGCCGCTCAATCCGGTGCTAGCGCGGGAAGCGATTCGGCACGGCTGGATGGGACAACATCCGCCAGACGCGGGCGTTACCGAAAGTGCGCTGGATGATCTTGCCCTGACGCTGGCCAAGGTGGCGCAACTGATCGCCGATCTGGGCGAGGTGGTCGAACTGGAATTGGCGCCTCTTTTCGCCGTGGCCGACCGCGTCGTGGTGGGCGGCGCGCGGATCGGCGTCGCTGCGTTCGCGGGACCGGCCCATCGGCGTCTGGCGATCCGGCCCTATCCGCGCGAACTGGAGGAAACCGTGCCGCTGCCGGATGGCGGCGCCCTGCTGATCCGGCCGGTGCGCCCGGAAGACGAGCCGGTCTTCGTCGCCGGCTTCGCCCGGCTGTCGCCGGAGGAGATTCGGCTGCGCTTCATGCACACCGTCAAGGAATTGACCCATGCCGACCTGGCCCGCCTCACCCAGATCGACTACGACCGGGAAATGGCGCTGGGCGTCTTGCGACAGCGGCCGGGACAAGCGCCGGAAGGTTGCGGCGTGGCGCGACTGGTCGGCGATCCTGACGGGGAACACGCCGAGTTCGCCATCATCCTGACCCGGGACGCCGTCGGCATGGGGTTGAGCAGCCTGCTGTTGCGCCGATTGATGAGTTACGCCCGCGATCAAGGCATCCGCGAGTTGTTCGGGGAAATCCTGGCCGACAACCAGCCGATGTTGGCGCTGTGCCGGGCGATGGGCTTTACCGTCAAGTCCTGCCCGGAGGATCACGGGGTGATGATCGCCACCTTGCGGCTGACCTGAATCAGCCACGCGGCGCGGCGGGTTCCGCCTCCATCCAGCCCCGGAACCGGGTCAGCAACCACAAGCCCGGCACGGTGGACGCCATGCAGAACAGGAAAAACCCTTCCCAGCCCAGCCATTCGGCCAGATAGCCGGTCGGAGCGTTGACCACCACCCGGGGAATACCCATCAGGCTGCTGAGCAAGGCGTACTGGGTGGCGGTGAATTTCTTGTTGGTGAGCGTCGCCATGAACGCCACGTAAGCGGTGGTCGCCATGCCGCTGAACAGGTTCTCGCTGGTGATGGCCAGCGCCAGCCCCGGCAGGCTGTGCCCAAGCCGGGCCAGGATGACGAAGCCGATCAAGCCGATAGCCTGCAACACGCCAAAGGTCCACAGCGCGCGGTACAGGCCCAGCCGCAGCATTAGCACCCCGCCGAGTAACCCGCCGATCACCGTGGCCCAGAACCCGAACAGCTTGACGATGTAGCCGATCTCACTTGTGCTGAAACCCAGTTTCAAATAGAACGGCGTCGACATCTGGCTGGCCATCATCTCGCCGACCTTGTACAGCAACACGAACAAGAGAATCAGCACGGCGTCCTGGCGCGAGAAATACTCGACGAACGGCTGGACCACCGCGTCGCGCAGGGTGCGAGGCGTCCCCACCGGCACGTCCGGTTCGGCGCAGAACAGGGTGGTGATCAGGCCGGGCAGCATCGCCGCCGCCATCACCCAGTACACGGCGGAAAAGGGAATGGAGTAGGCTAGGATCAACCCGCCGCCCGAGGACAGCAGCAACCCGATCCGATAGCCGTTGACGTACAGCGAGGCGCCCAGACCCTGCTCCTCGTCGGCCAGCGACTCGCGGCGGTAGGCGTCAATCACGATGTCCTGCGAGGCGGAGAAGAACGCGGCCAACAGCGCCGCCAGCGCGACCAGCGACAAATTACGGGTTGGATCGGTAAATCCCAACCCCGCGATGGCGGCCATCAACGTCAACTGAATGAGCAACAACCAACCGCGCCGCCGGCCCATGCCAGTGATCGGCGCGAACCGGTCCAACAGCGGCGCCCACAGAAATTTCAGCGTGTACGGCAGCCCCACCAGCGCAAACAGGCCGATGGTGCCCAGATTGGCTCCGGCTTTTTCCAACCACGCCTGCAATACCGACCCTGTCGCTAGCAACAACGGCAACCCGGAGGAAAAGCCCATTAGCAGGGCGGTCAACATCCGGCCGCTCAGGAAAATGCGCAGGATGTCGCGGCCGGAGCGCCGGGGAGCGTTGGAAGGCATGATCATCAGTCACTCAACCGAAGTGGTCGTAACCCAGTCGTTGTAAATGAAAGGCGGATCTGTCGGCGCGAACCAGTCGCAAGCTCGGCTCCGCCGTGATGACGCCAATCCGGGTGCAGCGACACTCCCAACCCGCCGCCACATTCTCCAGCCACGCCACCCGCTCTGGCGGAACGGTGAAGCACAATTCGTAGTCATCACCGCTGGCCAGGGCGGTCACAAGGGCGGCGTCCGGGTCGAGGCTGGCCCGCAACGCGGGCGACAGCGGCAAGCGGTCCACTTCCATCCGCGCGCCAACGCCGCTCCGTTCCAGAATATGGCCGAGGTCCTGCGCCAACCCATCGGAGATGTCGATGGCGGCGCTGGCGACGCCGCGCAAGGCGATGCCCTCGACCAGGCGCGGCTCCGGCCGTTCCAACCGTTGCTGGATATAAGCCCAACCTTCGGGGACGACCGCCGCCCTGCCATACGCCGCCGCCAGCGCCAGCCCGGCGTCGCCCGGCGTGCCGGTGACGTAAATCCCATCGCCCGGACGCGCGCCGTCGCGGCGCAGCGCCAAACCCGGCGGAACCCAGCCGTGCGCCTGGATGGTGATGACCGTGGTCGGTCCATGGGTGGTGTCGCCGCCGACCAGTTGCACACCGTAACGATCCGCCAGCGCGAACAGGCCCCGGCAAAATCGTTCCAGCCAATCCTCGTCCGCCTTGGGCAAGGTCAACGCCAGCGTGGTCCAGGCCGGCGTCGCGCCCATCGCCGCCAGATCGCTCAGATTCACCGCCAACGCCTTATGCCCAAGACCTTCCGGGTCGGCATGAGCGAAAAAATGCACGCCCGACACCAGGGTATCCATCGTCACCACCAACTGCTGGCCGGTGGGAGGGATCAGCAGCGCGCAATCATCGCCGATGCCCAGCGCCACGTCGGGCCGGTGCGGGCCATGGGCGGCGAAATAGCGGTCGATCAGGGAAAATTCGGACGTGGGCATAAGGAAGGCAGGAATTCGCTAGCGTCGGATCGCCGCTCAGGGACGCTGCAAGTCACGCCGGGCGGTCGAGATGGTCACGGTGAAGCCGGCGATCACGTCGCTCACGGTCATCAGCACGATCAGGAAGAAGGTCATGTTGGCCATCTGCCGCATGACCAGCAACTCGATCAGGGCGATGATGAACACCACCAGCGACAGGACATGGTTGAGAATCGCCCCCGTGGAACTACTGGTGGCGCGGTAGATCTCGACGCACAACAAAAACAGGCCGATCACCAGCAACAGATCGCCGCCCTGGAACGACAGCGTCGCCCCGGACAGCAGCGGCAAGTCAAACAACACCGCATCCAGCCAACTCGGCGCGACCCGGGCCAACAGGGTGTAGGCGGCAACGATGATCGCAAGCAACGGAAAACTGGCCATCCCCTTCTTCTCCATCTGGTCAAAGTCCCGGCATTTTACCGAAGAGGCTTCCATCGCCCTAACAGTCATGTCGGCGGCGTCGCCCCCGACGCTGAAAGTCGGTATGTAATACCGTTTTCCGATAGGTTTTATCTTTTTCAGATCAAGAACCACACTGTTCGTCATACCCGCGAAAGCGGGTATCCAGTTTTTCAGCGGCTGCCTGGATTCCCGCATTCGCGGGAATGACGAAAACCTATTCAGAATTGGTATAACCGTTCGGATCCCCGGGTGATTTCGCCCTGCATCGATGGGTTTCGCTACGCTCAACCCATCCTACGAAAAAGCAATGGGTTGTAGGATGGGTTGAGCGTAGCGAAACCCATCGCCGTGCGCGGGATGAGGAGGTCTGAATGCTTACGTCGGTATTTTCATGGCGACCTTCTTCCTTTGGGAAAGAAGAGATTGGAGGGAAGGACCACCGGATAAAACCCGAGCGCATTGAGAATTGCCGGGCAAGATGTCGTACTGTTTGACCCTGCCACCGATAGCTGTCATAAATGATGGTTCGTTTGCGCTATCCCCTTTGACCGGATCGGCGTCCGATTTCCACCCACTCTCAAAGTCACGCAATGAAACGAGAACCGATCAGCCCGTATTTCGATATCAAACAGGATGCCGAAGGCCGTGACTACATGGAGGTCTACCTGGAGGGCATCGCCCTGCTGCGGCTGGTCCTCAGCAACAAGGGCACCGCGTTCACTGAGGATGAGCGGGTGGCCCTGGGGCTGGACGGTCTGCTGCCACCCCAGGTCAACACGCTGGAACAGCAAGTCGAACGAGTCTATCGCGGCTTCTTGCGCGAGCCCGACCCCATCGCCAAGTACCAGTATCTGCGCGCCTTGCAGGAACGGGCCGAGACGCTGTTCTACGCCCTGCTGGAGCAGCATCTCGAGGAGATGATGCCAATCATCTACACCCCGACCGTGGGTCAGGCGGTGCAGCAATTCAGCCATCTCTACCAGAACCCACGCGGGCTGTCGTTCTCGCCGCTCAACATCGACCGCGCCGACCGGGTGGTTCGCAACTTCCCATGGAACGACGTGCGGATGATCGTCGCCACCGATTCCTCGGCCATCCTCGGCATCGGCGATCAGGGCTACGGCGGGTTGGCCATCGCCATCGGCAAGCTGGCGATCTACACCATCGGCGGTGGCGTCGACCCCTTCCACACCATGCCGGTGAAGCTGGACGTGGGCACCGACCGGCTGGAACTGCTCAACGACGAGTTTTATCTGGGGGTACGGCAACGGCGGCTGCGCGGCGAGCGTTATCTGGCGTTTCTGGACAAGTTCGTCAAGGCCATCCACGACCGCTGGCCGCGCGCCGTGATCCAGTGGGAGGATCTGTCCAAGGACGTGGCCTTCACCGTGCTGGAGCGCTACCGCAAGCAGCTACCCTCCTTCAATGACGACATTCAGGGCACCGGCGCGGTGGCGCTGGCTGGCCTGCTGTCCGCCAGCCGACTCAAGGGCGAGGCGCTGCGCGACCAACGCATCGTCATCCTCGGCGCGGGCGCCGGCGGCATCGGCGTGGCCTGGGCCATCACCCAGGGGCTGATGCGCGAGGGGCTGAGCCGCGAGGAAGCCCGCGACCGAGTCTGCGTGCTCGATTCCGGCGGTCTGCTGGTGGAGGGGCGCAGCGTCGAAGCCTATAAGCGGGATTTCGTGCAACCCCGCGAGAAGATCGCGGGTTGGCAGATCGCCAACGAGATTCCGACCCTGCTGGAGACCATCGAACACACCAAGGCCACCGCCCTACTAGGCTTGAGCGGCCAAGCCGGCACGTTCAACCACCCCGTGGTGCAGGCCATGGCCCGCAACACCCCCCAGCCGGCCATTTTTCCCCTGTCCAATCCAACCTCGGCCTGCGAAGCGCTGCCGGAAGACATCGTGGAATGGAGCGAGGGCCGAGCCATGGTTGCCACCGGTAGCCCGTTTCCGGATGTGGAGCGAAACGGACAAACGCATTCCATCGGGCAAGGCAATAACGCCTTCATTTTCCCCGGCCTGGGTTTCGGCGCGATTCTGGCCGAGTGTCGCGAGATTACCGACGGCATGGTCTTGGAAGCGGCCTACGCCCTGGCGGATTACACCGCCGCCGCGCATCTGCGATCCGGCCGAATTTACCCGCCGGTGCGCGAGTTGCGCGAGGTCAGCATCCGGGTCGCGGCGCGGGTAATCGAGCAGGCCCTGAAGGAAGGCGTGGCCAGCAAGACCGATTTGGCGGGGCGCGATCTCGATACCTATCTCCGGTCGCGATCCTGGAAACCCCGCTACCTACCCATCGTGCGTGGCGACCACACCGCGATGATCGACCACCCCGGTTACTTCAAGGAAAAGTGAGAACCGCGCGCGGCGCGCCTCAACTGAACGGCAGACTGACTACATGCTCAGGCGAGGCCACGGCAATCCTCCCGCGTCACTGCACCGAAACGCCAAAACCGGCGCTTTCGAGCTGACCGCGGGTCAAGATCGGAATGTTGGTTTCGTAGCCACGCCGGACCCGCTTGACCACTCGCCCGGACAACTCGGCGGTTCCCGATCCGCCGGTTCGCACCGCGAAACCAAGCGTGACTCCCGTGGACTGGTAAAATCGCAGCGCGCCATCGAGCAGGGTATCGCGCGTCACCGTCCGCCCGACATAGCCGCCGAAGATCCGCATGAACTCGGACCGATCTGGACCGTCCAGCGAACCATCGGCTTGCACGGCGCTAATTCGCCATTCACCGGGTCGGGTCGGCGCCGAAGGGGTCGGCGTCGCGGTCGCGCTCGTGCTTGCGCTCCTCTCCAGTTCGACCGGTAACGTCACGTCACCATCCACGATCCGCACCGACTCGCGTTTCGTTTCATAGCCACGTCCGGTCACTTCGACGACGTAATTACCTGGCGGTAACGGTACGCCAGGACGATAGGTGAACGATGAATTCACCAGTCGCACCTTGGCATCCGTTGGATTAGCGCGCACCGTCAACCGATACTGCTCAGGCACGGCTTCCTTGGCCAGAGTCACCGGCAGCGTCACGTCGCCATCCACGAGTCGCACCGAAACCTGTTTCGTTTCGTAACCCGACTGGGAGACTTCGACCGTGTACGAACCCGGCGGCAGCGTCACCCCCGGCCGATAACCGGTCTTGGTTCCCCGCAAGCGCACTTGCGCCCCCGGCGGATCGGTCTGCACCGTCAAGTGGTACTGAGTTGGTTCGACTTGCCGGGTCAGCGTCACCGGCAGCGTCACGTCACCGTCCGCGATCCGCACCGCAACCTGTTTCGTCTCGTAACCCGACTGGGAGACTTCGACCGTGTACGAACCCGGCGGCAGCGTCACCCCCGGCCGATAACCGGTCTTGGCTCCCCGCAAGCGCACTTGCGCGCCCGGCGGATCGGTCTGCACCGTCAAGCGGTATTGCGTGGGTTCGGCCAGCTTGACCAGCGCGACTGGAATCGTCACGTCGCCATCCACGATGCGCGCCGTGACCTGTTTCGTCTCGTAACCCGACTGGGAAACCTCGACCGCGTATGAACCCGGCGGCAACGTCACCCCTGGTCGATAAGCGGTTTTGATTCCCCGCAAGCGCACTTGCGCCCCCGGCGGATCGGTCTGCACCGTCAATCGGTACTGCTCGGGCGGGGCTTCCTTGGTCAACGTGACCGGCACCGTCACGTCGCCGTCGGCGATGCGCACTGGAATTTGCTTCGTTTCGTAGCCTGGACGGGAAACCTCGATCGTGTAATTGCCCGACGCCAGCGCCACGCCCGGTTGATAAGCGGTCTTGGCGTTCAATAGTCGGATTCGGGCATCGGCGGGATCAGCGCGCACCGTCAACCGATAGGGTTCGGGCTTGGCTTCCTTGGTCAACGTGACCGGCACCGTCACGTCACTGTCGGCAATCCGTATCGGAATTTGCTTAGTTTCATATCCTTGTCGAGACACTTCGACCGTGTAATTGCCCGGCGCCAGCGCCACGCCCGATTGATAGGGGGTCTTGGCGTTCAACAGTCGGATCCGAGCATCGGCGGGATCGGCGTGCACCGTCAACCGATACGACGATGGCTTGGGCGGTTCCTCGGCCTTCCGAGTCAGTTTGACTGGCGTCATCACATCGCTATCGACGATTTGCACGGTCACCCAAGCCGGCTCATAGCCCGCCTGGGTCACTTCAACCGTGTAGCGACCTGGTGTCAACTGCACGCCGGGCTGGTACACCGCGCTGGAATCCACCAGCCGCACCTGGGCGGTCGCGGGGTCAGGCTGTACGGTCAGGCGATAGGCCGTCGGTCGTTCGATTTTCTTCAAACCGACCGGCAACGTCACGTCGCTGCCAGCGATCCGCACTGGAATTTGGCTTGGCTCATAGCCGTCCAGGGTAACCTCGATCTGATATTCCCCTGGTGGCAATCGCACGCCGGCTTGATAAGGGGTCCGCGAGTTCAGTAGCCGCACCATGGCCTGCGGGGGATCGGGCAGCACGGTCAGGCGGTATTGGGAAGGAGGCGGGGGTAGAGGTGTCTTTTGCAGCGCCACTTGCACCGCCACATCGCCATCCACGATCCGCACCGGGAACTTGCGCGCCACGTAGCCTTCCCGCGTCACCTCAACCTCGTAGTCGCCCGGCACCAGCGCCACGCCGGGTTGATAGGCCGTCGGACTATTGAGCAATCGAACCTGCGCATCCGCCGGCTCCGGGCGGATCGTCAGGCCATACTTGGCTTTTTCCAGCGCGATGTTCGCCGTCAGATCACGGTCGGCGATCCGCAACTTTTCCTTGCGCGTCACGTATCCGGATCGGGTTACTTCGATTTCGTACTCTCCGGCCGCCAACTGAATCCCAGGTTGATACGGCTTGGGGCTGTTCAGCAACCGGACGTTGGCGTCGGTCGGATCCGTCTTGACCGTCAGCGCATAAAGCTTGGGGGCGTCTGGGGGGGCCGTGACCATCGTCGCCAATTCGTTGATCTTGATCTGGATGGTGTCGATGTCCTTGCCTTGAATCTGGCCGCTGCGCAACAACGACGCATTCCGGGTATCGATCAAGCGCGCGGTGACGGTGATGAGGTCTCCCAGTTTGTAAACCCCGCCGGTCACCACTGCGTCCAGATTGTACAAACGACCCAATTCAGCGGCGGTCTTGGGATCAAGTAGCCCGGTTTCGCCCAGCTCGCTGGCCTTGGCGATTTTGGCCGCCGCCGACAGCGGCAGGCGGTCTCGCAGCACGAAGCGGCCGGTATTGGCGATGGCCGCCATCATCTGATCGGCGATGATGGCGCCGGACTGTTCGTCAAGACCGCCCCGCACCTGGAATTCGACGACCGCCGCCGTCATTCGCGCCTCGGGCACGGTACCCGCCGCGCGCGCCGGCCCGGCTGGCAACCAGAACGCGATCACCAGCCCCAGCAGCAATCCCCATACCTTCATCAGCAGGATTTTCCCCATACCCCACTCTCCAACGAACTTTACCGTCGGGTTCATGGCGTCAGCACCAGGCGGAATCCGTAATCGAACTTTCGATTGCCCGGCACGGTGGGAAACCGGTAAGCGAACCGTAGCAATTCCGGGAATTCGGTCCAGGAACCACCGCGCAAGACTCGACGTCCACCGGCCGCGTTCGGATCGGCGCATCGGGTCTCGCCGCCAGCGTAGGCGCTGTCGTATTCGGAGCAGGTCCATTCGGCGACGTTACCCAGCATGTCGTACAAGCCAAATTTGTTCGGCGCGTACTTGCCCACCGGGGCGACCACGCCTTGTCCGTCCTCGCAGGGGTAGTTGGCCCAAGGCAGCGGCTTGGTCTTGCGCGCGGTCTCATCGTAGATATTGGCGTAGCGGCAAGCCTGATTGGGATCGTCTCCCCAGGGGCGGTAAAGGGGACTGTTTGCTCGCGCCGCATATTCCCATTCCGCCTCGGTCGGCAAACGGAACCGCAAACCGGCCTTGCCCGACAGCCAGTCGGCGTAAGCAATCGCCTCCTGCCAGCTCACCCGCACCACCGGTTGATCGGGATCGTTCAAGTTGTAGGACTCATAGAATCCACTGTCATGACCGAGCTCGAAGCGCTGATACTGGGCGTTGGTCACTTCGTATTTACCCATCCAGAATCCCTGCGAACAAACTCGGTGGGGTGTTTCGTTGGTGCTACGCCCCTTTTCCGTTTCCGGACTGCCCATGGTAAAACAACCCTGGGGAATCCAGACAAATTCCATGCCGGTCGTCGGCTCGGTGTAATTCTGGCCGGACTTCGGCTTGGGCGGCTCCGGCTTGGGCGGCTCCGGCTTGGGCGGCTCCGGCTTGGGCAACTCCGTCTGGGTGGAGGAACCACCGCCAGGCGGCCAAATGATGCGTCGAGTGATCTCCACACCGCCAACCAACACCGCGACCACCGCCAAAATGCCCGCCCCCCGGCGCCAGTTCAACCACGGAGGCTTGATGGGGCTAGGAGGGGGCGGCGGCTTGGGCGGCTCGACGATCGCCAGGCGCGGCCTCTCGCCGCTTGGATGCGAAACCGAGCGCCAAGGTGACTCCCATTTGACTGTGCGGTTGCCATCGTCCTCGTCCATCTGAATCGGCGGCGGGCTTGGCAGGTCCGGCGCGTTCAGCGCTTCCCGCATCTCGGCGATGGACTGAAAGCGTTTTTCGGACCGAACCGCCATCGAGCGGTCCACCAGCCGCAACAACGCCGGACTATAGCGCCCGGCCGCGATCATCGCGGCGGGCTTGAGCGGGTCGTCGAGAACGCGCGCCGGCGCCTCGATCGGCGCCACACCCGTCACGCAATGATAAAGTACCGCGCCCACGGCGTAGATGTCGGTCGCGGGGCCGTAACCCTTGCCATCGACCAGATATTGCTCGATCGGCGAATAACCGGGCGAGAATACGCTGGTGACGCTCTTGCTGCGGCGGCCCAGCGCCTGCCGGGCCGCGCCGAAATCGATCAGGATGGTTCGGCCATCCGAACGGCGATAGAGATTGGCGGGCTTGAGGTCACGATGCAGATAACCTTGCGCATGCACCGCTTCCAGGGCCGGCAGCACGTCGTCGAGCAGACGGCGAATCTGCTCCTCGGACAGGGTTTTCTCCCGTTGCAACATTTGGCTGAGCGGCTCACCGTCCTCGTAGTCCATGACGATATAGGCGGTGCCGTTCGCTTCGAAGAAATCTCGCACCCGCACCACGCCGGGATGATTGACCTGGGCCAGGATGCGAGCTTCGTTGAGAAACCGTTCCAGACCCCAGGTATAGCAGGCATCCTCGCCCGCCTCGGACGTCGGTAACGCGCCCTGGGTATTGGCCAGGACGTTGACCTCGTCGCGATCCCGATAGGACCACTCCACTGGGAAATATTCCTTGATGGCCGCCCGGGTTTGCAGCGCCTCGTGCACCGCCTTGTAGGTGATGCCAAACCCACCGGCGCCCAGCACTGCTTCAACGCGGTACTGATGCAGGCGATAACCGACTGGCAGCGTGTTGGATTTCTTGTTCATGACTTCCCATCGTGACGTCGACAGGGATGGCTGGCAGGCGCCCCCATGCCGCGCGATCATTCCACGCATCCGGCGATCCAGATAGCGTGCTCATTTGGATAAACCATCCCGCTTGGCTGATTTTAATCCTGCTTGCCGCAAACGCACACCAGGATTTACGTTCTCGGCAGCCGTGTTTTCGTCCGCGCCGAACGGCTGAGGGTACTGACCGGTATGTTGGAGAATGACTTTCGCCCGCCGGCTCAGCTCCTGGGCAGCGGGCGTTCTGCCCTGCCGTTGCCGTACCTGCGCCAAGAGTAGCAAATCGTGGGCCAACCCTGGCAGATTCTCGACGGCGCGATCCATCGCGACGGCTTCTTCCAGCGACCGTTCCGCGGATTCCACCTCGCCCGCCTGCAACGCCAAGGCCGCCTGATTCGCCAACGTCGCGGCCAGAAGGCGCCGATCATCCTGGGCGCGGGCCAGCAGTTCGGCCTCGGTCAAGGCCGCTCGCGCCGCCGGCGTTTGCCCCAGCGCCCGATGCGCCAGCCCCAGACCGTTCAGCGCCACCACGTTAGCGGCGACATCCCGTCCCCGCGCCTCATCCACCACCTGCTGGAATGCCCACCGCGCCTCGTCGAACCGGCCTTGCCGCAGGCCAACCTGAGCCAGCCCCAGCCGCGCCCGCAACGCCCCCGTCGAATCGGACAGCGCCGTCGCCATGGACTGCGCCCGCTGGAAGCTGCGCTCCGCCAGCGCCCAGTCGCCGAGCGCCAGCGCCAACCCGCCGACATTCAATTCCTGCGTCAGCACTCCCGACCGGTCGTCGGCGATTTCGGCCCAGCGCAAGCTTTCCTGATAAGCCGCCAGCGCCCGCGGCAATTCGCCCCGGGCCCGATAGCGCAGGGCGCGCTCGGTCTCGCGTTGATATTGCGACTGCAAGGGGGTCGGCGCTGGACCACCGCAAGCCGCTAGCCCCACCAGCAGCAATCCCGCGACGACTTGCGCCACCCTGCCCACTTCCCCAGCCATCGACGCCCACTCTTGATCCGATCAGGGCAACGACGCGCCGGGCGGCACGGAATTCCAATCGCGGGGCGCTTCCAGCGACGGTCGGTCGGACGCGTCCGACGCGGGGCTCAGGGCGCGCAACACGGCGCTACGCTTGACCGAGTCCACCACCTCGTCCACATTTTCGGCCACCCCCCGGCTTCGATCCATCAGACCGGGCGCATGGTCGCTGGCCGTGGCCAGCTTGGCTGTGATCGTCTCGGTCTGGCGCAGGATTTGCTCGACCCGCTGGCCATAGCCAGGCAGTCGAATCGCCAGGGTTTCCAGACCGGTCATCACCGCTTGCAGCTTTTGCGCGCTGGCCGCGATCTGGCGGGAGAGGGGGCTGGCGCTATCCGTCAACCCGCCCAGCACCCCCTGTCCCGCTCGAATCCGCCCGCTGGCCGCCGCCAGATCGGCCGCCAACTGGCTCATCTCCTGGCTGGTGGCCGTCAGATTCCGCAACAATGGCGTCAGTTCTCGCATCACCCGCGCGAAGGTGTCCAAGGTCCCCAGCAGGGCGCCCTCGGGCCGCTTCAATTCGTCGGTGATCGCCTTGACATTCGCCAGCACCACGCCGATCTGTCCCAATTGCTCCTGGGCCTGGTGCATCACGGCCTCCAGATCGGGAGCACGTTGGAACGGAATCGCCGCGCCATCTCCCAATACGGGCCGCGCCGGATCGCCCATGTTGAGTTCGACGGTCGCGTTCCCCAAGGCATCGGTCTTGATCCGCGCGGTCGAATCCGCGCGAACGCGGGGCTGGTATTCGCGGTAGAGGATCAATTCGATCCGGATCTGGTTGTAGTCGGTGATCGTCAGATCGCGCACCTCGCCGATCTTCAAACCGGCCAGTGTGACCGGGGTGGTCTGTCGGAGATTGCGGACATTGTCGAGAAAACCGTGCAGGCGATAGGTATGGCTGAAAAAACCCAGTTGGCGGTTGGCCATCCACAGCAGGGCGAACAGCACGCCCAACGTTGCCAGGATCAGCAGGCCGACCGCGCGCTGATAGCGCCGATAGCGGGCGCCGATGGCGGTTTCAAGCATGGTCGAACCTGACTTGGCTTCGGACCGCCGCGTCCGGGTGTTGGGCCAGTTCCCGCGCCCGGCCCGCCGCTAGCAAGGTTCCCGCGTCCATCACCAGCAGGCGCGTCTCCGCGTCGATAGGCAAGGCTTGCGGGCCGGCGTCCACCAGGATGGCCATGCGCATCGGCGCGACCACCTCGGCGAAGAACGTCCACACGCCATAACCCGCCACCAGGGTCTCCTGGGGCAAATAGGCGCTGACCAGCAACAGGCGCGGCCGGATGACCAGGGCGCGCAGCAAACCGATCCATTGGCTTTCCAGCGGCGATAGATCGCTGACCAGCCGATCCAGGATGGCGCGGGGCAATCGGCAAGACTCCACGAACTTCACCACGTGGTCCTCGACCGCGCCGTCGGGGGCCAGGCGGTGATAGCGCACCAGCAGCGCCAGATTTTCGAACACACTCCAGGCCGGCACCAGCCCCGGCTGCGCCAACACCACGCCGATCCAGCGGTGCAGGTGAGCGCGCGCGCGCGGCCCCAAGCGCGCGACATCGCGCCCGAACAACTCAAGGCGGCCCGCGCGCGGCTCGGTCAGACCGGCCAGACTGTAAATCAGCTCGCGCCGGCCCGAATTGACCGCGCCCACCAACATCCACAACTCGCCGAGCATGATTTGGAAATCGAACGGTTTCGGCGTCGGCCGCCGGTCCAGCACCCAACCGCGCGCGCGCACCACCGCTTCAACCATAACGCACCAGTGAAAACAACAGCGTGATGATCAGGCACCCAATGAACGAGCGCGCGAAGGCACTGGGCAAGGTCCGTGGAATATCGACGTAGGCGCCGACCCGAAAGGCGCGCGAGGTCTGCACCAGAATGACATGGATCGCCTGCATGACCACCATTCCGCCGGTCAAGGCCAGCGATCCGAGGTTCAGCTCCGCCAGACACATCCGAAAGAACACCGTCGGCGGCACATTCTGGTAAAGGCTCAACATCGTTGCCGCGCCGACCGTGACGCCAATATTCAGCCACAACACCAGAATCGGCAACGACACCGCCATGCCGGCCAGGCGAGGCAGCACGAAAAAGCTGTGGGGGTTGACGCCCATCGCCACCAAATGTTCGATCGCCTGGTTGGCCCTGAGTTCGCCCAGCTCCGCGGTGATGGCCGCGCCCGACAGCCCAGCCACGAACAACGTGGCCAAAATGGGATTGAGCTGGTGATACATCATGATGTGCATGATGCGCCCCAGCAAATGGGGGTCCTCGATCCGAAACACGATGAGGGGAAACGCCGTCAACACCCCGATGATCGCGCCCACCGCCGTGAAGAGATAGGCCTGCCGCACCGCCGTGAAGTAAATCTGCTGCCAGACATGCTGGATCAGAAACGGCCATTCTCCCCGTGGCATCGAACCGGCGCTCATCAGCACGACCGCGAGAAAATCCAGCTCCTCCAGCACGCCCTCGGGCAACTGGCGGGTGGCCTGGCCCAGAGACTCGATGCTCCGCCATCCACGAGTCGATGGGGTCGCGGCCATGCCCGATCCACGCGCGGCGTTGGGAAGCAAAATCTAGGGTAACTCCCGAACCAAGCGAAACCCCAGGGAATAATCCTGGAAATCGGGCCGGGCGCGATGCCGGTCGGCCGATCGGACATTGCGCGGTTCGTCATTAAAGGAGCCGCCGCGCACCACGAATTGCCGGTCTCCGGCCTGACCTTCGCACTCCTGGACCGGCGAGGGCGCCGCCTGGTCGTACAGTGAACAGGTCCATTCCAGCACATTGCCGAGCATGTCGTGCAGGCCGAAATCGTTGCTGCGATACTGGCCCACCGGCGCCGTGTGAACCTCGCCGTCGTGGCATTTCATCGCTATCCAGCCCACGTAAACCTGTTTGCCGTCCAAATCAGCGGCGTTGGCATAAGCGCAACCCTGGTCGGAATCGTCGCCCCAGTAGCGACTGGCCGTCACTCCGGCGCGCGCCGCGTATTCCCACTCCGCCTCGGTCGGCAGGCGATAACGGGCGCCCGTTTGCTTCGACAACCAGTCGACATAGGCCATGGCGCTCATCCAGGGAACGTTGATCACCGGCCGCCGGTCGCGGCCCCAGCCCTGGTCGCTGGGCCGGGGCCGATTGGTCGCCGCCGCGAATCGATCATATTCCTGAAACGTCACCTCATATTTGCCGATGGCGAACGGTTTCTCGATCCGCGCCCACCGAGACGCTTCATCGTTGTAACGGCCCTTCTCGTAAGCCGGCGACCCCATCTGGAACCCACCCGCTGGAATCTTGACCATCTCCGGACCCTGCGAACCGTCGCCCAAACGATCGCGAAAGACCGGATAGGGCGGCGCCAGCCGGGCCAACGCCGCATCGGCTTCGGCGCGGTGGCTGCATGTCGTCGGCGCGCACCGTTCGAGATAAGTCCAGTAGGCGCGGCGCGTGTTGGCGCGCTGGGCGACGGCGAACGCCTCGGCGTCCAGTCGCCGGGCCTGTTCCTCGGTTTCGGCCTGCTCCAAAGCTTGGGTCAACCGAGTCAATTCAAGCAGTTTCGGCTGGATCGCCTCAGCCTTTTTCAGCCATTTTCGGGCGTCGGCCAGATCCTTCCGGTTGACGCTCGCCTGCGCCAGCGCCGCCCAGCCGAGCGCAAGGCGTCGCCGACCCTCGGCCACCAAGGGATCGTCGGGCGCTAGCACCGCCAGCGCTTCCAGCCGGGACAGGGCCTCGTCACCCCGATCGCCGCGCTTGTCCCGTTCCAACACCTGCGCCAGCTTCTCGAAATCGGCCTTGAGCTGATCCACTTTCTCCTGGGTCTCGATGCGCGCGATCGCGGCCCGCGCCTCCTTTTCATAGCCGCAACGCGGGCAACGCTGCAAATAAAGCCGGTATGCCTGCGGCGTATCCACCCGCTTGGCGGACTCGAAGGCGCGCTGATCGATCTCGTGTTCCGCGTCCCCCGCGGAAACGGTCAACCCGGCGTTCGGGGCTGGCGTTGGAGCCGACGAAGCCGTTTGGTCGGTCGCCGCCGGCTGGACTGGCTTCGAGCCGCCAAGATAACGCTCGACCAGCGTGTAGGCACCCAAGGCCACCGCCAGTCCCAGACCACCGGCCAGACCCCATCGCTTCCAGCCCACCGCGCGTTCGCGCGCGCCACCCATGAGGGGTTGTTGGGCGGCTTCCAACTCGCGCATGAATCGGCCGGCATCGGTCGGACACAGTTCGCTGGGATACGCCAGCCCCCGCCGCAGGACACGCCAGGTATCGTCCGTCAACCCAGTCGGGCGCGGCACCATGTTGGCCTGCCCATTCTGGGCTTCGTAGGCGCTCCGTCCCATCAGCAATCGATAAACCAGCAGCGCCAAGGCGAACACATCGCGGCGGAACGTGGTCTCGACCGCCACCGACTCCACCAGGCCGGGTGTCTCGGCCAAGTTGCCCGTGCTGAACAACACGCTACGCGGTTCCCGCGGTTCGGTGGCCAAGCCGAATCCCAGCAGCTTGACCTCCTTCTGGCCGGTGATGAACACCGTATCGACGTCGAGGTGCTGATGGGCGAGTCGGTGCTCGCGGCGCCCGTAATCCAGGGCGGCGGCGACCGGCCGCAGCCATTCCAGCATGGTCTCGAACGGGAATCCGTCCTGCCCCTGTTCGGCCAGCAGTTGCGCCAGGTCGCGGCCTTGCTGGTGATCCAGATATTCCATTTCGACGAACGGCCAGCCGTCGGGGCCGTGCCACCAACCATACGCGCGGGCGATATGCGGATGATTCAGCTTCAGGGCCAGATCCACGCGCGCCTTGACCCGAGTCAGGTAACTGCGCAAGTTGATCATGTCCGCTCGCAGCGCCCGCTCCTCGTGATCGGCTTCCCGAAGACCGGCCGCGGGCAGAAAAATCTTGATGGCTCGAAACTCCTCCAACCCACCCTCGACCGCGTCCAGGACCGGCGCCACCGCGCGCGCCAGCCAGATTTGCCCCCGATCGCCCAACTCGCTCACCAGGCGAAATTGACGCCGGGTCGGCCCAATCACCAGTCCGGCCACGAGGGTTTCGGTCCCCCCCTCCGCAACCGCGGGCTCGACGTCCAAGTCGAGTGTTCGAGTAGGATCCATCGCCGGGTCATCAACCGGTGGGGGCCATCCATCCGTGTTCAATCCGGATGATTCCGGCGCTGGGTCCTGGCGCCCCTCTCCGGTCTGGGCTAGCTGGCTGTCGACGCGGGCTTTTGCAGGTGATTCGGGATGCGTTTCGAAATCCATGACCTTGAATTCGTCAGTATGGTTCGAAGATTTGGTTTGGACAGGACCGTGTCCAGTCGCATTATGATCTAGTCTAGCAGAGGATGAACCGTCACGCGCCAGGGCGATTTCGATCAAGGGATTCGGTCGCGTCCGCGCGGAACCGAACCCGCCTCCGCAACCTCCACGATCCAACCGACACCCATTGGCCAGACGATGAACCCCACGGACGTTTCCGACCGTATGCCGTTCCCTTCCGATCCACCCCTGGAAATCGCCGTGCGCTCGTTGCGTTCGCCTACCGGTCACGGGCGCCAGGAAAACCAAGACAATTACCTCATCATCGATGGCCAGGGACAGGCCCGCTTCCTATGGGGCGAACGGGAAACCGAACTGCGCCTGCCCGACTGGCCGCCCGGCCACCGGCGACTGGCCCTCCTCGATGGCATGGGTGGCCACAGTCATGGCCGGGAAGCGACCGAAAAAACCCTTGAGGGTCTACTTGAGCTGCCGGCGACCGTGGACCTGGCCCCGATCACCACGGGCCTGAACGCGCTGCACCATCGGCTGCGCCAGCAATTCCAGGCGGCCGGACTGGAAACGGGCTGCACCTTGATCGTGCTCGAAATTCCTCCCAGCGGTTCCGCCTTGCTGTTTCACGTGGGCGATTCACGACTCTACGTCGTGGACGCGCGGCGGGTTCGCTGTCTGACCGTGGATCATGTCCCGGCCACCCACATGGCCCTGCTCGGCCTGTTGGATAGCGCGCAGTGGTTTCAACAGGTCCACGCTCAAGCCAATTCCCAGATCAGCCAGGCCTTTGGGTTGGGCAGCACCCTGGGCGCTCCCTGGCTTTATCCCACGGCCATCGCGGCGGATCTGTTCGAACTGCACGAGGGGAACCTACCGCTGTTCCTGCGCGGGTTGGACGACCGCCGCGCCTTGGCGCTGGAACCGGGGCGGATTTATCTTCTCGCCAGCGACGGTCTCTGGCGCCTTGCCAATCCCCAGGCGTTCATCCAACGCTGGCCAACGCTGCTGGGACAGGCGCGCCGCCCGCTCGAGGAACTGGCGGACACGCTGCTGGCCGAACTCACGGAAGAGATTTACCGACAGCGCAGCCACCCGGACGACAACTGCACCATCATCCTCGCGCGCCGGCCGGGGCGCGTCGAGCATTCACCCACGGAGGATATCCCATGAAAATTCGACACATCCTGCTGGTCGTCCTGGCGGCGCTGACGATCGCCTTCCTGCAACCACTGGTTACTTTCCTGGGCGGATTGATGCTGCTGGTGGGGACCGGGGCGCTGATTTTCCGGGATCTGACGCCCGCCGGGCAGGACGCGCTGGAACACCGAATGCTAGGTTGGCTGCGGCGGGCGCGCGGCGGATCCATCGCCGAAGCTAGCCGACCACCGACCTCGTCGCGTCGACTCCCAAACGCGTCGGCGGAACCGAGCCAGCCCGGCGACCGGCCCCGGCGGGGCCGGAATCGAATCGCGGCATCGACATTGGCGGATTCGACCAGCGGCAAGGAATCGCCACCGCTCCTTTAGATGTTGGCCAAGTTCGCCCTCGGGACCAGTCCGTGGCGGCAAGAACGCCGGGCGCCGCAGCGGCGCCCGGCGTTTGCGTCAAACCGCCGGAACGGCGGAAAAAATCTCAAACCTGTTGTTCCCGCGCCCGCGCCCGCGCCCGGCGCAGGATGGTGTAAATTTCGTCCTTCAGATGCAGGCGCTGTTTCTTCAGAATCTCGGTGTAGTGGTCCGAAGGCGTTTCGATCTGGAATTCGATGCGCTCCACTTCGTTGTTGACCGCATGATAGTCGTCGTACAGACGCGCGAATCCGGGATCGGCGTCCTTCAGTTCAGCGATACGATCCCGATATTCGGGAAACTCATGGAACAGATCGTGGCTCTCTCCAAGCATCGGGTGATCCCCCATCAGGATTTTGTTGCGGACAGATGAATATTGTTTGAATTTCAGTATATCAAGCGGCCCACGCCATCGTTATGGCGGTTGCGACGGTCCAACAACCATCCCGGCGCCGGCCATTCCAAGTCAGGCTATCGGGTTGGCCAAGCCTGTCGTTATCTCTGAACATCATGAATCAATCGGAGGAAATAGCTCGATGAACCACCCATCCATCCTGGTGATCCCGTTCCTGCTGGGCACATCCTTGCTGCTTGCCGGCAGCTTGAGCGCCTGCAATACGGTCAAGGGGGCTGGTCAGGACATCAAGGCCGCCGGCCAAGCCATCGAACGCAAGGCCGAACAGAAAAAACATTATTGAACCCGGCCCAGCCACGGTGGGTTGAGGCAGCACCAGTGCATTCCTAGCCACCGCCCCAACCCGCCGTCCGTCGTCAACCCTCGTCGCGGCAGAATCGAATCAGCCCCAGGGTCGAGGCATCATGCCCGCTAGGGGGACGGTCGCCCTTGAGTTCCGGTAGGATGGCGTTGGCCAGTTGCTTGCCCAGTTCCACGCCCCACTGATCGAAGGAATTGATGTTCCAGATTACGCCCTGGGTAAACACCCGGTGCTCATACAGCGCGATCAGCGACCCGAGCACTTTCGGCGTCAAGCGGCGGTAGAACAGGCTGGTGCTGGGCCGATTGCCGGGAAAGACCTTGTAGGGCAACAGTTTCTCCAGCGCCTCGCCGCTCATCCCCTGCTTTTCCAACTCGGCGCGGGCCTGCGCCTCGGTCTTGCCGACCATCATCGCCTCGGCCTGGGCCAGACAGTTGGCCAACAGGATCGGATGATGCTCGCCGATCGGATTCGGGCTATGCGCGGGCGCCAGGAAATCCGCCGGCACCAAGTGCGTGCCCTGATGCAGCAATTGGTAGTAGGCGTGCTGACCGTTATTGCCCAGGCTGCCCCACAGAATTGGACCGGTGTTGACCCGAACCAGTTGACCGTCGCGGTCGATGGTCTTGCCGTTGCTTTCCATGTCCAGTTGTTGCAGGTAATCCGGCAGCGAGCGCAGATAGTCGTCGTAAACCAGCATGACATGGCTGTCGGCGCCGAAGAAGTCGATGTACCAGACCCCCAGCAGCCCCAGGATCGCCGGCAGGTTTTCCTCCAGCGGCGCGGTGCGGAAATGCTCGTCCATGGCGTGCGCGCCGTCCAGCAACTCGGTGAAATGGTCCATGCCGAGATAGACCACGATGGGCAGGCCGATGGCCGACCACAGCGAGTAGCGCCCGCCGACCCAATCCCAAAACTCGAACATGTTGGCGGTGTCGATGCCGAACTTGCTCACCCCGGCGGCATTGGTGGACACCGCGACGAAGTGCTTGGCCACCGCCGACTCGTCGCCCAGTTCCTTGACCAGCCAGGCACGGGCGGTATGGGCGTTGGTCATGGTCTCCTGGGTGGTGAAGGTCTTGGAAGCGACGATGAACAGGGTGCTTTCCGGGTCGCACTCGGCCAGCACGTGGCTGATATGGGCGCCGTCCACGTTGGAGACGAAGTGCATCCGCAATGTGGGATCGCCGTAGGGCTCCAGCGCCTCGCAGATCATTTTCGGCCCCAGGTCGGAGCCGCCGATGCCGATGTTGACCACGTCGCGGATGCGCTTGCCGGTGTGGCCGCGCCACTTGCCGCGCCGAATCTGGTCGGCGAACTTGCGCATGTGCTCCAACACCGCGTTCACGCCCGGCATCACATCCTCACCGTTGACGACGATCGGTCGGTCGCTCCGATTGCGCAACGCAACGTGCAGCACGGAACGACGCTCGGTGTGGTTGATCATTTCCCCGTTGAACGTCCGCTCGATCCAGGCCGGCAATTGCGCCTGGCGGGCCAACTCGATCAATAGGCCGAGGGTTTCCCCGGTGATGCGATGCTTGGAGAAATCCACCAGCAAGTCGCCGAACCGCCGGGAGAATCGGTCGAAACGTCCGGGATCGGCGGCGAACAGGTCGCGCAGGTGCAGGTCGGCGATGGCGGCATGATGGGCTTGCAATTCTTGCCAGACCGGCAGGTCGCTGGGAACGGACATGGACAGCTTCCTTTATGAAAGGGTTGAAGGTCTGTGGGCCTGTTTGACCGGGCTTTCGGCCAGCGTCACCACGCCGCCGCCCGCGCGCATGGCCCTAGCGCAACTATAGTTTCCGCTAGGGTGTCTGTCGAATGTCCGGCGTGGGAAACCGCGCGTTGTCGGGACCCCAACCGCCTAACCAAACCGCTTCGAATCGCGTCGAAGCCACCTACCGTCAACTCGCCGCCCGCACCGTCGCCTTGCGCTCCAGCTTGCCCCAACCCACCAGAACGCCCCGCAGGGAAGCCAGGGTGCTCTTGATGGCCACGTAGTACATGAGCTGGCGGTAGAAAAAGCGCTGCCAGAACAGCCAAAGCAGTAACTTCCAGTCCTCCCGACGCTCCAACGCGAAGGCCAGGACAGCGGCCAGATAGTCCACCGTCACGAACAGGGCGTAGTAAAACAGCACCCGCCACAGCGTATCGGGAGAATACTCGGCGGGATGCTGCCAGTGATTGAAAGCCGCCACGCCCAGGGACCAGACGAGCAACAGATCCATCACGGGCGAAATCAACGGGAATAAAACTTGAAAAATAAACATGTTGGGTAGCGCGATGAAGCCTAGCGCCCCGTGACGCGGACGGAACAGCACATCGCGGTGTTTCCAGGCCGCCTGCATGGTGCCGAACATCCAACGGAACCGCTGGCGAATGAATCCACGCACGGTGTCGGGCGCCTCGGTGAGCGCCATCGCCTCGTCCTCGTAGACGATGGCATAGCCCAGCTTGCGGATCGCCATTGTGAGATCGGCGTCTTCCGCCAAGGTCAGATCGGTAAAGCCACCCGCCCGCTCGATCAGTTCGCGCCGCCAAGCCCCCACCGCCCCCGGCACCACGGTGATGCAGTTAAGCACATCGAAGGCGCGTCGATCCAGATTCTGACTGGTGATGTACTCCAGCGCCTGCCAGCACGTCAGGAGATTGACGCGATTGCCCACCTTGGCGTTGCCCGCCACCGCGCCCACGCGCGCATCGGCAAAATGCCTGACCAGGTTAACAATGGTGTCACGGGCAAACACGGTATCGGCGTCCAGCGCCACCACGATTTCCGCCTGGGTCCGCGCCACGCCGAAGTTGAGGGCCGCCGGCTTGCCGCCGTTGGCCTTGGTGTACACCCGCACCCGGGGATCGCCAGCGAAAGTCTCGCGCGCCACGCGATACGTGGCGTCGCTGGAACCGTCGTCCACCACGATGATCTCGAATGGCTCGGGATGGTCGCTAGCCAACAGGGAAGCAATCGTTTGCGCGATCACCTTCTCCTCGTTGTAGGCGGGCACCACCACCGCCACCGAAGGCGCATACGCGGGATCGAAGACGGGGCGGCACCGACGCTGGCGTAGCGCGAGCACCCCGATGAACAGCAACCGCGCGATGCCCAACGCGATGCCCAGCAAAAATAGCCAATGGATGAGCGCGGCCGACCAGTTGAGCACCCCGAAGGCCACGCCGTTCAGCCAGGTCTGCCAGAAGCTCTCCGGCGGGACCGGCGGCATGAGCTCGTCGCGGCTACGGCCAAGCAACTCGGAAACGCTGACAAACCGGAAGCCGCGCTCACGCAGCGCCTCGATGATCCGGGGCACCGCCTGCACGGTCTGGCTCCGGTCTCCGCCCGAATCATGCAGCAGAATCATGTTGCCCTCGCCTCGTTCCGCCTCCTCCACTGTGCGCCGCACGATCTCGTCCACCCCTGGGCGCTCCCAGTCGTCGGGATCGATCTGCATGCCCACCACCAGGTAACCCTGCTCGGTGGCCAGCTCGATGGGGCGAATCTGGTCGATGGTCTCCGGCTCGGCATCCACCGCGTAGGGCGGCCGAAACAGCAGCGAATGTCGCCCCACCACGCTGGCCAGCAGATGTTGGGTCGCGGACAACTCCAGTTGAAACTGGGTGGGCGAGATGGTCGAGATGTTCGGATGGGTGAAGGTATGATTGCCGATCTCGTGACCCTCGGCGACTTCGCGGCGCAGCAGTTCCGGGTTCAGGTCGCCGTTGACGCCGACAATGAAGAAGGCGGCCGGCACCCCCGCCGCGCGCAGGGCGTCGAGGATTTGCGGCGTGTACCGGGGATCGGGGCCATCGTCGAAGGTCAGCGCCAACTTGCGATCCGCGCCGCCGTGGCGGGTGATGACATAGGGGGAAGGGAACGCCGTATAGTGTTCCGCGGTGATCAACCCCCGCTTCGGGTCGAACTGGATGGTCCGGCTTCCCGGTTGCGGCTGGGCGGTGATCCGCAGGATCTCGCCCTTGCCTTCATAATCCAATCCGTAACCGAAGCGAATATCGCCGAGTTGGGCGGCGCGCGCCGCGTCCAACGGATCGTTTTTGCCGAACACCTGCCACAGCGCCGGGTCCTCGCTGCCCAGCCGCCACAGCGCGAAGCCGCGCGGCCGCACCGACCGGGCGATCACCATCTGATTGAAAGCGGTCACGGCGTCCAGCATCCACACACGGTGAATGTGGTCGTTGTCGTCGGCATATTCGAAGGTGGAGTTGAGGGATGCCCGATCCAGCCGGATGTCCCCTTCCGACTCCTTGGCGACCAGCACCGCTTCCTCGAAGGCGCGTTCCTCGGCGGAATGGCCTTTTTCCCAGTCGTAGGCGTAATTGCCGATGGCGACGATCGTCTTGTCAGCGGGCACGTCGCGCTGGCGCTCGCGCAGCACCTTGGCGAACCAGGGCAAGCTGGCGATCGGGCCGGGCGCGCCGGTGGCCCAGTGCTCGTCATAGGCCATCAGGATCAGGTAATCGGCGTTATTCGCCAGTTTGCGGTAATCGAAGGCTGGATCGCCGGCCGGCACATTCACCGACACCAGCAGGTTCTTCGGACGCAGTACGGCGTACAGCTCGGCCATGAACCGCTGAAAGTCGGGCTGGGTCTTGGCCGCGATTTCCTCAAAGTCGATGCTGACGCCGGCAAAGTGGTAGCGTTCCACATAGGCAACCAGTTGTTCGATCACGCGCGCCCGCGCCGCCGGATTGGCCAACATCCGACCCAGCTTGGCCCCCTCCCATTCGCGGCCGTTCCAGTTGTTCACCAACGGCATGATCGACAAATCGGGACGACGAGCGCGCATGTAGTCGGTAGCTTGGGTCTGGCGAGTGGGATCGTTCTCCCGCAGCGATCCGTCCTCGGCCGCCAGGTGCAGCCATTCGGCGATCACCCAGTCCAAACTGTCCAGGTTCTGCTTGAGCGAGCTCATGCTGGTGTCGTCCCAGTTGACGAAGAACCCGATGGCGAGGGGTTGGTGATCCGGGTTGTGGTTTGTCCAGTGAGATTTGGCCAGCAACTGCCGCAAGCCACGCTCCCGTTCGCGCGCCAATTTGATCTCGGCCTTACGGAGCGCGCGCTCGCGGCGCGTCAGGGGGTGTTCGGGAGACAGCGAGGGAATGGCGGGCAGCGCGTGCGCGCCTTGCGGCAAGAAACTGGCGTCTGGCAAATGGAGCGCCGGCAGAATGGGGCTAGCCAGGATGCTGAGAAACAGTCCTCCCAGCAGCAAGGTTAAGGTCAGGGCGACGAACATCATTCCCGCACGCACCCGCGGCCAACGCTTGCGGGCCGGATCGAAGAAGATGGGCTTGACCCTGCCCCCGCGCTCGGCCGAATCCGATGGTTCATCGGCGGGGACTGGATCCTTCAACTCAACCAATGGTTGCGACATAAGCGGCATAAAATGCTCGTCGGTTGGCGACAATCCAGGTTTTTATTTCGTGGCTTCGCCATTGGCCGCCGCGAATACCGGCGCGGCTCACGGCTCCCGCGGTCCGCCGCCTCGAATCACCGTCAGCGACCAGGGCGGCAACCGCGCCTTCACGGGGCCGTGCTCGGTCAGGACCCTGTGCTGGGGAGGATGGCTCCGCAGCGGGCGTCCCTGTTCCCGGTTCGCCCGCCAATGATACTGAGCGGCGGAGAACCGATAGAGAGCGACGGGGCCTCGCAGGTCCGTGGTCACACCCGGTTCCGGCCCCGCGAAACGCAGCGCCACCCCCCATTCCCGGCGAGGGTCCTTGTTGATCAGCAGCACCGCCCACAACCCATCGGGCCGTCGAACCGCATAGGCGCTCAGCGGTATCACAGCGTCCGCGGCACCGATTTCCACTCGCGCGGGATAGACCCGATGCGGCTGGCTCGGGTTCCCGGCCCATTGCCGCGCCAGCAGTGTCGCGCCGTGATAGGTGGCGGTGCGCGCCAGAATACGCCGTCGTGGGTCGGACAGGAACAGGGTGTTGTTACCCCAGGTATCGCAATTTGGTCCCCGGTAAATGGGGCTGGGTTCATAACCGTACAGATAGGCGGCGGCGCCACCCTGGGTCAGAAAGACGCCCACCGCGTCGGCGTTGAACAGAGCGCCGGTCAGATCGACCTCGGCCTGGGCGGAAAAGGCCGAATAGCCATACTCGGTCATCAGCAGCGGCGTGTCGCGGGACAATCCCTGGGCATGAAGGTTCGCCAGGGCGGCGGCCAGCAATGCCGACGCCTGTTGCAACTGGGGCTCCGACGGCGCGCAAACCTCGTCGAACGGATACCACTCGAAGGACAGGAAATCCGGCGCCGCTCGACCGCGCTCTTTCAGATACGCCAGCCAGCGCGTCAACCATGGCTGGTCGGGCGCCACCGAGGTCCCCGCCCAGGCCATCATCGGTTCGTCCCACAGTGACTGGAACGACGGGCCGCCCAGAACCACCGCCGGATCCACCGCCCGCAGCGCGTCCGCCGCCCGCAGATACAGCGCGCCGTAGTCCTCCGGCGCTACGTACTGGCCATCCGGTTCCTCGCCCAGTTCGATGCCCCGCGTCGGATAACCGCGCCGCCGCAGATAGCGCAGCAGCGCCGCGGCATTGTCCGGTGTGTCGTAGAGGACGCCGACCGGGATGAGCACCGGCAATCCCTGGGTGATTCCACTGGTGAACACCCGATCGATGCCCGGCTGTTCCACGTCCGGGTCCAGATCGCTGGCCCGGTGCCAGGGATCGGTGGAGGACACGAAAAACCGGGTCTGGTCGTCGCGGCGGGCGGCGTGGCGCACCCGGTCCCGCAACCGCCCGGTCGAATCCAGCGTTCCGATGGAAACCTCCCGAACCGCGTAACCGAGGGCGTCGCGTGGGTCTTTCGCGCCCGGCGGCGCGATTCCCGAAGACTCCTCCATCAGCACTCGTAAAAACCGCGCCGAGACCGGCTTCTGAGTCAACCGCAGGAGGATATCGCCGCCGCGACCTTCGACCACCGTACCGGTCGGGAACGTTTGCCAGCGGCCCTCGGGATATTCATCCGGATCGTCCGGGTCCTCCCCTTCCCAGTACTGGACCTGATAGCGGACGGCATGGGGTGTTCCCCAAATTATACGGGTCGCGGTCACCGGAGCACGCTCCCCCAGGTCGGCGATCAGCCATTGCGGATGCCGGTCATTGTCCTCGCCGGTATAGTGGCGATCCAGATAGGGGTTGCTCTTCCAGAAAGTTTTCAAATCGCCGTCGGCCAGCCGCGAATACCCGTTGTTTTCCGCCTGGTCGATGGTATTACCGCGCCGCGGCAGCCGATAGCCGTGAGACGAAAGAATGGGAGCGCCGGGACGGTCGTCCGAGGTCCAGTAGCCTTGGGTATGTCGACCGCCGCTCCAGCGACCGCGTGGATTCCAGTGCCAGGCCTGGATAGCCAGTTCGGTCCGCAGGCGATAGCTGAGCGGACGCATCCCGACGGAACGCATGGCGCGCAAGGTTGCCGGACGGTAGATCGCGTCGCCGTCACCTCGGGAATGACCGTCCACCCCAGCCCCCAGCGCGACGGCGGGAACGAAGGTGTTGCTGGGACCCGTCGTCAGATCGACGATGACCTCGGCCGACTCCGGCGTTCCGGTTCCCGGTACTGGACCGGCGTCCGCGGCGGTGGTGACCAGCACAGCGATAAAAAAATACGAGAGCGCCCGAAACATGATTCGATACTCGGACACTCCGCGCCGATCAATCCGCGTCAACTTCATCACGATTTCCTGGTCCATTCCGCTCGGAAAACTGTGCATTATATCGGCCATCGATGTGCTGGGGCGGATCGATCCGACCGCCTTCCAAGGCGGCCTTCACCGCCTGGGCGACGGCGGCCTTGCTGGGGTTGACCGACGAGCAAATCGGTGTGGACGGCAAAGCGGTGCGGGGGAGTCGGGACGGGGCGAACCCGGCGGTCCACTGGGTGGTGGTGGCGGAGAAGTCCAACGCGATCGCCGCGATCCCGGACCTGCTGGCGCTGCTGGACTTGCGGGGGGCGATGGTGTCGATCGACGCCATGAGCTGCCAGAAAGCCATCGCCCAAGCGATCATGGACGCGGGAGGTGACTACGTCCTGACCCTCAAGGACCACCCTCCGACCTTGTGCGAAGACGTCCGACTGTGGCTTCTTCCTGGAACGCGACCGGTTTGCAACCACCGTCCGCCGCCATTGGGGGATCGAAAATCAACAGCACTGGATCTTGGACGTGCGATTCGGCGAGGATACCTGCCGAACCCGGAAGGACCACTCCGCCGAAAACCTGGCCGTGATCCGCCGTATGGCCCTCAATGTGCCGCGTCACAATGGCCCGGTGCGCGGCAGCGTCCGCCGCCGCAAACTCCGGGCCGCCCTCAACGATGATTACCGGTTGCGCCTGCTCTTCGGCACCCCAACCCCGGCTATCACATAGCGCGATTGCCCCGCGTGGGAAACCGCGCTGACGTCCGACAGGCATTGCGCGACCAGGGCGCGAATTCGTCGACGGTGGAAACGTGGCCGCGACGGTTCTTGCATTCGATCAATGCGCTGGCGGCGGGGATGCGGAATAGGGGTCAGATCGGGCTTGTGCCCTAATCGCCACCGAACCATACTAATCTTCTTACCTTTTTTCTTACCGGAGGTCGCCATGCCCACCGCCACCGTCACTCTATCCACCAAAGGTCAGGTCGTCATTCCCAAGGACATCCGTGATGCGCTGCACTGGGAAGCCGGCACCGAACTGACCGTAACCCCCGCCGGCAACGGCATCATGCTGAAGACCAAGCCCAAAAAGACCGGTAAACGTCTTGAGGACTTGCGCGGGATGCTAAAGCATGATGGGCCACCCATTCCCATCGAAGAATTATGCAAGCCAGTGGATTACCGCGCCGACTGGGAAGAGTCCGAGAAGCGCAGTCGATGATCGCATTCGACACCAACCTGTTGGTGCGTTTGCTCGTGGACGACACTCCCGCGCAAGCCGATGTGGCGGAGGCGCTGTTAGCCACCAACACGGTATTCATCTCGCGCACTGTTCTACTGGAATCGGAATGGGTGTTGCGAGCCAGCTACCGCGAGACACGGGAGCGAATCAGCCGGTTTTTCGCGGAGTTGCTGGAAACCGACAACACCGTGATCGAGAACCACGACGCCGTGGCTCAGGCGCTGGACTGGTACCGCCTGGGCGCCGATTTCGCCGACGCCCTGCATCTCGCGGCCTGTGGCAGAGCTATCCTGCACACCTTCGATCAAAACTTCTGCACGGCCGCGCGGGAACAGGGTCTTACTCCCGAAATCCGGGTATTGCGGACATGACCGCCTACCGGCAATAGTCAGCCCCCTCGCATTCGCGCCGCCCCAGAGGATTCTTGGAATGAACGAACTCGACCTTCCCCAACAAACCCCGTTCGGCGTGGATTTCAGCGGCGCCGAATTCGCCGACAACCCGGAGCCGCGCTGCCCCTGCGTGCTACTGCTGGACAATTCCTGGTCCATGAACGGCCCGCCGATCACCGAACTGAACGAGGGACTGGCCACGTTCAAGGAGGAATTGATGGCCGACAGTCTCGCCGCCAAGCGGGTCGAGATCGCCATCGTCAGCTTTGGCCCGGTCGAGGTGGTCACCGAGTTTCAGACCGCCGAGCATTTCACTCCGCCCCACCTGAGCGCGCGCAAGGATACGCCGATGGGTCAGGCCATCGCTCGCGGCCTGGAACTGCTCGCCCAGCGCAAGGCGTTGTACCGGGAGCACGGCATCCCCTTCTTCCGGCCCTGGGTGTTCCTGATCACCGACGGCAGCCCCACCGACGACTGGCAGGCCGCCGCGCTCGAAATCCGCAAGGGCGAGGAAGGTCGCGCCTTCGCCTTCTTCGCGGTCGGCGTCGAGGGCGCCAATCTGGACATTTTGCAGCGCATCGCCCTGCGCCAACCGCTGCGGCTGAAGGGACTGCGTTTTCGCGAGTTGTTCCAGTGGCTGTCGAACTCGATGCGCTCGGTGTCGCGTTCGGTGCCCGGCACGGAAGTACCGCTGAGCAATCCGGCCACGCCCGACGGCTGGGCCTCGATATGAAGGAAGCCGGCGGCTGGCGCTATGTATACGCCAGCATCCCCGGCGTGGCCCATCGCGCCAGCGGCGCCGACTGCCAGGATGCCTGCGCGGTCCAGTGGCTGGACGCTCCCGACACGCCGCCGACCTTGGCGCTGGCCGCCGCCGACGGAGCCGGCAGCGCCGCCGAAGCCCGCGCCGGCGCGGAACTGGCCTGCCGAACCCTGCTGGCCGAATGCGCGGCCCAACTGGCGCGAGCGCCCGGCGCCGACTGGACCCGGACTATCGCCGAAACGCTGACCGAGCGCGTGCAAGCCGCCCTGAACCAGCGCGCCATCGAGATCGGGCTGCCGGTGCGGGAATTCGCCTGCACCCTGCTCGGCGCGGTGCTGGCCGAGGACTGGGCGTTGTTCCTGCAAATCGGCGACGGCGCCATCGTGATCGGCGCCGGGGACGATTACCGACCGGTGTTCTGGCCGCAGGCCGGCGAATACGCCAACGAAACCTACTTCGTCACCGATACCGGCGCCGCCGCCCGGCTGGAATTCGCCACCCTGGCCGAACCGGTCGTCGAAATCGCCCTGTTGACCGACGGCTTGCAGGCGCTGGCGCTGCATTACCAAACCCGGCAAGCCCACGCACCCTTCTTCCGGCCCCTGTTCCAACGCCTGCGCGCCGTCCCCGAACCGGGCTGTCCGCCCGATCTGCAAACCGCGCTGGCGCGGTTTCTGGACACGCCCGCTCTCAACCAGCGCACCCACGACGACAAGACCCTGATCCTGGCCACCCGGCAACCCGTCGCGCCCATCGAGAGCGTCGCCGCTTCACCCGCCGAATCGAGCGAGACCACCGATTCCGCCCCGGCCGATGCTCCAACCCGTCCCGACCCTCCACCGCTCGCCGCCCAGGAAGCACGCGGTGACGAAGCTGTATAACGGCGCGGATCATCCGCTCGAACTGGGTTCGACCCTGGGGCGCGGCGGCGAGGGGACGGTCCACGAAATCGCCGGTCGGCCCGGCTTCGTCGCCAAGGTCTATCACCAGCCCCTCGGCGCCGACAAGGCGCTCAAGCTGGACAGCATGGCCCGGCAGGCCCATCCCAGCCTGCTGGAGATCGCCGCCTGGCCGGTGGACGTGTTGCGGCTCCAGCCCGGCGGCCCGACGCAAGGTTTCGTCATGCCTCGGGTCAACGGCTATCGGGAAATTCACAGCCTCTACGGCCCCGCGCACCGCAAGCAAGCGTTTCCCCAGGCCGACTGGTCGTTCCTGGTCCATGCCGCTCGCAACCTGGCCAGCGCCTTCGAGGCGATTCACGCCCGGGGCCACGTCATCGGCGACGTCAATCCCGGCAATGTGGTGGTTTCGTCCCAGGCGCTGGTCAAGCTGATCGACTGCGACTCGTTCCAGATCAGCGCCGGCGGCCGGCTGTTTCCCTGTGATGTCGGCGTGCCGCAGTTCACCGCGCCGGAATTGCAGGGTCAGTCGTTTCACGGGTTGCGGCGCACCCCGGACCACGACGCCTTCGGCCTGGCTTTGTTGTGCTTCCATTTGCTGTTCATGGGCCGTCACCCCTTCGCCGGCCGTTACCAGGGCAAGGGTGACATGCCCATCGAACGCGCCATTCGGGAATGCCGCTTCGCCTTCGGCCGCCACGCCCTCACTCGGCAGATGGAACCCCCACCGCACACGTTGCCGTTCGCCGTCCTGTCCGCCACGATCATCGACCTGTTCGAGCGGGCCTTCGCCCCGCCCAAACTCGCCCAGGGCCGTCCCAGCGCCCGCGACTGGCGGCGGGCACTGGATCAATTCGGCGCCGAACTGCGCGGCTGCGCCCGCAACGGCGCGCACAAATACCCGCGCGCCTTGCCGGAGTGCCCCTGGTGCGCGCTGGAGCAGGCCAGCGGCACCGTGTTCTTCGTGCTCCTGGAACGCTTTTCGGCGGACGATCCGGGTATCGGTCCCGGCTCCTTCGATCTGGAATCCGTCTGGAACCCAATCCAGGCCATCGCGCCGCCCCCCGACGAAGCGATGCCGACGCCCGCGCCTGGCGCCGGGATTACCCCCACCCCGCTCCCGGACGGCTTGCGTCGGATCCAGCGCGCCAACGCGCTCAAGGCGGTGGCCATCGGCGGCGTGGCATTGGCGGCGATGCTCTTCCGTGGGCGGTTGGTCTGGCTGTGGCTGCCGCTGGCGGCCGTGGCCTGGTCGCTGCTGCGGGACGACGCGGTCCGCCGCGAGATGCAACGGCGCCGGCTGGCGCTGTTCGCCGCGCGTCAGGAGTGGGTGGAACTGCGCGCCGCCTGGAGCCAACAGGCGACCGGGCACGCGTTCGCGGCCCGCTTGCAAGCCCTGACCGCTTTGCGCGACCGGTATCGCGCGCTGGCGGCCGAGTCGCAGCGGGACGCGCGGCGGATCGAAACCGATCAGCGCCAGATTCAGTTGCGGGCGTTTCTGGAAAGCCACTTCATCGACGCCGCCCAGATTCCCGGCATTCTCATCACCGACCAGATGGCGTTGGCCTCCTACGGCATCGAAACCGCCGCCGACATCACCGCCGAGGCGTTGAAAACCGTACCCGGCTTCGGCCACCGGCTGGGCCACCAGCGAGCGGCGGCGCTGCTGGGCTGGCGTCAGGCGCTGGAGCAGCGGTTCCGCTACGATCCACGTCAAGGCGCGGACCCCGCCGCCCTCGCCCGCCTGCATCGGCAATACGCCCAAGAGCGGACGCGGATCGAACGGGAATTGCTGGCGGGACCCAACGAACTGACTAAACTCAAGGCGGAACTTCTCAAACAGCGCGCCCAGCTCAATATCGCCCTGATGCACCAGGCGATGCGGGAAGCGCAAGCCCAGGCCGATTTGCGGGTGTTTCCGCCGGGCCTGGACGCCCTCTGGCGGCGCCGTCGTGGTTAGGCGGCCCGTCACAGCCGGAGCATGGCCATGGGTAGACGCAACGAACATACGCGCGAGGAACTGCGAGAAATCGCGCTGCAAGCCGCCGAGCATCTGGTCGCCGAGCACGGCCTGGCCGGCCTGAGCACCCGCAAGGTGGTGGGCCGCATCGGCTACACGGTCGGCAGTCTGTATATGGTGTTTCGCAATCTGGATGATTTGATCGTCCAGATGAACGAACGAACGCTGGAAAGCCTGCAAGCCCGCTTGCTCGCCGCCATCGCCGATCAGCCGCCGGCCGCTGCCATTCAAGCGCTGGCGCAGACTTATATCACCTTCGCCCTGACCGAAACTCACCGCTGGCTGGCCATTTACCAGCATCGGATGCCGGAGGGTCAACCCGTGCCCGAGTCCCTCACCGACAAGGTGGCGGGCATGTTCGCGTTGGCGCAGCAACAACTGGCGCGGCTCTGTCCCCGACGGTCCCCCCAGGATATCGCCCTGGCCGCCCGCGCCCTGTGGAGTGGGGTTCACGGCATCTGCATCCTGGGTTTCGATCAGAAGCTGGAAATGGCGGGGGGGCGACCCATCCAGGACGTAACCCGTTCGCTGCTGGATCATTACCTGGCCGGGTTCACGCAGAGCCCATATGAAATTTAAATATTTTTAAAACAGATCATTATTCGAATATACCGTGTAGCCGCCCAGACCTCTCTCGCCCCGCGCGGTGATGGGTTTCGCTTTGCTCTACCCATCCTACAACCTCTTGCCCCGCGCGGTGATGGGTTTCGCTCCGCTCTACCCATCCTACAACCTCCCGCTACGCGCGGTGATGGGTTTCGCTCCGCTCTACCCATCCTACAACCTACAACCTCTCGCCACGCGCGGTGATGGGTTTCGCTGCGCTCTACCCATCCTACGAAAAATAATGGGTTGTAGGATGGGTAGAGCGCAGCGAAACCCATCAATACAGGGCGAAATCACCAGGGGATCCGAATGGTATGGCGGCCTCGGCGTCTTCCAATTCTTCCTTGCGCCGCCCATAACCGCATTGTTCGATCAGCTTGCGAGCGGCGGCGAGATCGGCCCGCGGGCTGGTCCACGGATACGGCGTTGCGGCGTGGAACAGCCGGGCGCGATGCAGGTGGATGTCGGCCATGTGCAAGCGCATCGGGCCGCGTTCGGCGATGGCCCAGGCTTCGTCGAGATCGGCTTGAGCGCTGTCGGAACCGGTGCACGCGCCGAGGAGATGCCACAGCCAGGCGCGGGTGAGGAGGCCAAGGGGAAGATAGTCCTGTGTGCCCGCGCGGCGGAGGCCGGCCACGGCCTGTTCCACCTCGGACCAGGCGCGGCGGACGTCGGCGGCGGTCAGGATCGCCTCGTACAGCGCGGCGCGGCCCAAGCTGAGGTGGTTAAGAGCGAAGTCGAGGAGCGGAGCGCCAGCGAATCCCTCAGCCCACTTAAGTGTTTGCGCCGCCCGCTCGGAGACGACACGGCAGGCTTCGGCAAGACCCTCGCTCCAGACCCCGCTCCCAGCGGGCGTGGGGAGAACGGTTCGCCACGCGGCGCGTTCGGCGTCGGCGAGCAGCAGGTCGCCATACCGGAAACCTTGCAGCGAGTAGAGCAGCGGGTAATCGGGCTGCTGTTCGGCCTGCATCCGCTCGGCCTCGCGGAACAGCGCCTCCGCCTCGACCCGGCGACCCGCCTGATGCAAGGCGTCGGCGTGGGTCGCGCGCTTGCTCATCTGCTGAAACGCATCGCCGCTGCGGTCGGCATGGGTCACGGACTGTGCGGCGTCCGCCACCGCAGCGGCTGCGTCGCCCAGCGTCAATTCCAGCTCGCTCAGGTTGCTGGCGCGGATGGCGGCTTCTTTCCAATTCGCTTGCTTGACGCCCATTTCCAGCCCAGCCCGCATCGGTTCAAGGGCTTCGGTCAGCCGGCCCAAGGCGCGCAAGTTGAAGGCGGCGACGGCCAGCAGCCACGCTTGATCCACTTCCGAGAGCGCGGGCGAAACGCGCCGCCAAGGTTGTTCGAAAAAACAGGCGGCGGCGCCCAAATCCGAACCGAACGCACCGAGTTTTTTGGTGCTGTATTTTTCCTCGCGCCGCAGGATGCGGGCGTGGTAAACGTCGTCGCACGCCGCCTGCTGCATTCCCGCCAGACAGCCGTGGGCCACGGCCTGATAGAGCGGTTGGAGGTCTTCGAGGGTGGGCGCGTCTTGGTTCGGCGTGCTCGCGCACAGGTGTTCGTACAGCCGCCGGTGGGCCGCGCGCCAAGCGGCGGCGTTCGTCTCGCGCAGTTGCTGGGCGAAATAGGCCCGCAGGTGCGGATGCGCGTCGAGCGATACCAGCGCACCGGTCGCGTCGCGATTCACCGCGAGCAGGCGGGCGGCTTCGAGGCCGCTCAGGCAGAAGGCCCAATCGTCCTCGGCCAGTCCGTCCAGCGGTTCGGTCAGACCGGCGATGGGTTCGCGCCGCAGCGCCGCCAAGCAAGCAGCGTCGGCGGACCGGTCGAACAGACCCAGGAGCCGCAGCACGGCCACTTCGCGCCGGCCTTCCTCGCCGCCGTCGCGCAACAGCCATTGCTCGTAAGCCGCCATCGTCCGCAAGGCGTGGCCACCGTCGATCTTGGCGTCGGCTTTCTCGAACCGCACGCGGTCGCGCTGGCGGATGTCACCGCCAAAAGCGCGATGCAGGAACCCGCCGAGCAGGGTTAGGGTGAGCGCGTGGCCTTTCACGTCTTCGACCAGCCTTTCGAATTCCCGCGCCGTGCCGCGCACGCCAAGCTTTTTGAGCAGATCCACGCCAGCGGCGCGAGATAGGCGATGCAGCGCCACTTCCGGCGCGGTGGTCTGCCGAAAGGCTTTGAGGTCGGGCAGCGTGCAGCGGGTGGTGACGAGGCACAGGCCCCGGTTGTGTTGCGCCAAGCCCTTGAGCAGCGCGGCGACGCCTTGATCCTTGAGTTCGCCCGGCGTGGGCGAAGTGGGCGCGTATTGCAGCGGTTCGAGGCCGTCGAGAACGAGCAGGTTCTTCCGCTCGCTGACGACACGGGCGAGGCGCTGGCCTTTCTCGAACGCGCCGGCGCTGCTGGCCGCAAATTCCTTGTCCGCGTCGTTACCGAAGAAGGTCAGGGCTTCCTTAAGGAACACGTCGGAAGAGGCGGCCGATTGCTCGCGCGTGCCCTGGCTGTAAAAGCTCCACGCAAACGCGGCGTCGCAGCCGGGCCAGTCTCGGGCGGCGAGCGCGGAGGCCCAGTGGGCGACCAGCGAGGTTTTCCCTTCGCCGCCCAACGCGACGAAGGTGAGGACGCGGGGGCGGTTCAACTCGTCGCTTTGCGCCTTGGCCCAGGCGTCATCGAGGAGCCGGGTTTCGGCTTCGCGGCCGATCAGTTCGGCGGGGGCGTATTTGAGGAGGCGGGAAATGTCCCACCGCAAACCGTTCGGCGCGTTGGAAGCTGGACTCGCCGGCGAGCGCCAGCCGGATTCCGGCGAGTCGACTAAGGGCTGGGGTCGAAACTTAGCGGTCGGCCAGTCGGGCGCGACTTCCGATTCAACGCGCCGACCACGCCTGGCTCCACGCCGCTTTGGTTCAGCAGGGCGTCGTAGAGCGCCTGATAACCCGCTTCCGAATCCAGCACATAGAAAGTCTGCGCCCGCAGCGGTTCGGGAATATGCGGCTCGTCGGCCCGGTCGAACAGCACCGGAACGAACTTGCTGGAGACGCTGCGCGCGTCGTAGAGCGCTTGCGTCATCAACGCGCCCTCCCAATCGACGCCCTTGCCTTTGCTGGGCACTTCCTGGCCGCGAAAGCGCCGGTAGTAGGTCTCCGTGCAGACGCACAGCACGTGCGTGGCCGCGCCGAGACCGTTCAGCATCCAACGCGGCCAGCCTTCGAGCGGGGAACCGTTCACGTAGCGATCCAGGATCGTGGCGACGCCATCGGCCCGCAGTCGCTCGGACAAACCGAGCACCCGCTCGCGGTGTTCATCGGAATCGTGGCTGTAGCTGATAAAAATATTGGGAGTGCTCATACGCGGTTGGCTCGGATCGATTGACGGGGCGCGGCGGCGTGGCTGTCTTGGAAAAAGTTTAGATGATCTTGATCGTCAGCCTGGTTTGACTGTGTCCGAATCCATGGATTTGATTATTCTTGATATCACTTTGTCAGACTCACGTGATATAATTTTATTATAGAGTGAAGGAAATAAAATACCTCCGATTGTCGGAAATCGCCGTCAAGGGGGAAAAACACCATGCTGCTTCAGGATGAATCGCTCCAGCGCCGCATCGGCGTCATCGGTCTGACCTTCATCGGCGTCACCACCACCATTGGCTCCGGCTGGCTGTTCGCCGCCTACCGCGCCGCGCAAATCGCCGGACCAGCGGCCATCGTATCCTGGCTGATCGGCGCGGCGGCGATGATGCTCATCGGCCTGTGCCTGGCCGAAGTCAGCGCCCGCCTGCCGGCCTCCGGCGGCCTGGGCCGCTATCTGGAATACACCCACGGTTCGCTGGCCAGTTTCATCATCGCCTGGGTCAACTGGCTGGGTTTCGTGGCGGTGATCCCCTCGGAAGCCTCGGCCACGGTGGCGTATCTGGCGGATCAACCCGCGCTGCGCGACCTGCTCGATCCGGCAACCCAGCAGATGACCACCACCGGCCTGCTGGTGGCCAGCGGCTTCATGGTCGGCTATCTGCTGCTCAACTACTGGTCGCTCAAGCTGTTGCTGAGCACCACCACCGTCGTCACCCTGTTCAAGCTGATCACCCCGCTGCTCACCGCCGGACTGCTGTTGGCCGAACGCTTCCACCCGGAAAACTTCGGCGTCGGTTCCGCCGAATTCGCGCCCAACGGGTGGAACGCCGTGCTGACCGCCATCTCGGTCGGCGGCATCGTGTACACCTTCAACGGCTTCCAACAGACCGCCAACCTGGCCGGCGAGGCGATCGATCCCCGCCGCACGCTGCCCCGGTCGCTGTTCCTGACCTTCGCTATCTGTCTGCTGGTCTACCTGTGTTTGCAAGTCGCCTTCATCGGCGCGGTGGACCCCGTCCAAATCCAGGCCCACGGCTGGAAAGGATTGAGCTTCGGTTCGCCGTTTCTCGACCTGGCCATGACCCTGAATCTGAATCTGGTCGTGCTGCTGATCTACGCCGACGCCGTGGTGTCGCCGACCGGTTCCGGCACGGTTTGCCTGACCGCCACCAGCCGCATGGCTTTGGGCATGAGCGAATCCGGCTACATGCCGGTCTGGGCGCGGCGCGTGGACCCGCGCTACCAGAATCCGCGCCTGGCGCTGTTGCTGTGCTTCCTCATCGGGCTGGGCTTCCTCTGGCTGTTCCGGGGCTGGGGTTTTCTGGCCGGGATGATCGGCGTCATGCTGACCCTGACGTTCATCGCCGCACCAGCCGCCGCCCTGGCGCTGCGCCGCTGGAGCCACGACGCCGACGCGGTCCGGATGCCCGGCCTGCGCGGGGCCGCGCCCCTGAGTTTCGTGGTGATCACCCTGCTGCTGTACTGGTCGAGTTGGCCCAAGCCGGGGCAACTGCTGCTGCTGATCGCCGCCGGCCTGCCGATTTTCCTGTACTATCAACATCGCGCCGGCTGGCCCCACTGGCGCGACCAGTGGCGGGGCGGCGCCTGGCTGGTGAGTTATCTGGTCGCCGTGGCCGGGCTGTCCTGGATCGGCGGCCGGGAGTTCAACGGCTTGGGGTTGTTGTCCGATGCGGGCTGGGACGAAGCGGTCGTCGCCCTGACCGGCCTGTTGTTCTACTTCTGGGCGGTGCGCGGCAGTTGGCCGACCCCGGCGCTGCGCCGCTCCATGGCGGATTCCTCCGCCACGCCAGGAGACTCGTCATGACCCCCCTGAATCCGCCCGATCCCGTTCGGCTGGCCACCGTCGCCGAACTTTGCACCCTGCCCGATCCCTATCGCCACGACGCGGCCAGCGACGAACTGTTCGTCCGCGCCATGCGGGAAATCTGCGCCTGGCATATCGCCCATTGTCCGTTCTATGCCCGCTTGACGGCGCTGCTGGGCTTCGCGCCGGAGCGGCTGGAAACCGTCGCCGACTGCGCCACGATTCCACCGATTCACGCCAATTTCTTCAAGCAGCATGAAGTCCTGTCCATCGACCGGGCGGCCATCACCACGCACCTGACTTCCTCCGGCACCACCGGCCAGAAATCGCAGATGTTCTTCGACGCCTGGACGCTCGGCGTCGGTCAGGCCATGGTGGCGCGCATCTTCGCCCGCTACGGCTGGCATACGCCGGACCGGCCGACCAACTATCTGATTTTCAACTACGAACCGGTGACCGGCAGCCAGGTGGGCACCGCCTTCACCAACCAATTCCTGGCGCGCTTCGCTCCGGTCCACCGGGTCGCCCACGCCTTGCGCCACATCGGCGGCGGTCGGCATGAATACGATCCCTTCGGCTGTATCCGCGCCCTCCAGGACTACGCCGACGCAGGTCTGCCGGTGCGGCTGCTCGGCTTTCCCGCTTTCCTGCACGCCACCCTGGAGCGGATGCGGGCGCTGGAACTGGACAAGCTGCGTCTGAACCCCGAGTCGCTGGTATTTTTCGGCGGCGGCTGGAAGAAGGACGCCCAGCGCGCCGTGCCCAAAACCGAGTTGTACGCGCTGATCGAGGACTGGCTGGGCATTCCCAATCTCCGCATCCGCGACGGCTACGGGGCAGTGGAATACAGTGTCCCCTCCATCGAATGCGACCGTCACCGGCTGCACGTCCCGGTCTACGCGCGGGTGTTCGCCCGCGACGTGGCGACGCTGGAACCGCTGGGGCCGGGCCAGACCGGCTTCCTGCACGCGGTTTCGCCCTACATCACCTCGGTTCCGGCCCACAGCGTGCTGATGGGCGACCTGATTCAATGGCGACCGGGCGAGGACTGCGGCTGCGGCTTGCAAACCCCGTATTTCGAGTTGCTGGGCCGCGCCGGCACGGCCAAGAACCGCAGTTGCGCGATGGCCGCCGCCGAGTTGCTGAAATAGGAGGGAACGTCATGGCGCCCATTCATCTCTGGCGCGGCGACTGGATCGACGACCGCGAACTGACCGACCGGCTGCCCAACCTGGCCGCGACCCTGGCCGAGGACTGCCAACAACCCCTCGATCCACCCCGCCTGTACCGCGCCGGCGCCGCCCTGGCCGTCGAATTGGCCCAGCACGGTCCGCTGTATCGCGCGCTAACCGACGAATTGACCCAAACCGGCGACGCGCCGGACGACGGCGCCGCGACCCTGGCGACCCTGGCGGAATTTCTACGCGCCGAAACCCTGGAATATCAGGTCTTGCGCGCCTTTGGCGATCCGGCGCCGTTCACCCTGCGCCGCATCGACTATGCCGACCATCGCTTCGAAGCCTGGGCGCCGCTCGGCGTGCTCGGCCACGTCACCCCGGCCAACGCACGCGGCGTGGCGGCCATGAGCCTGATCGAAGGCTTGCTGGCCGGCAATATCAACCTGCTGAAAACCAGCCGCCGGGACGGTCTGTTCACCCAGAAACTGCTGCGCGCCCTGGTGGAGCGGGAGCCGACCCTGAAGCCGTTCGTCTACGTGCTGCGGCTGTCCTCGCGCCAGCCCGAAGTCTTGAGCGCCCTGTTCGCGCTGTGCGATGGCGTCGCGGTCTGGGGCGGCGAGGACGCGGTCGCGGCGGTGCGCGCCATGACTCCACCGGCGGCGCGGCTGATCGAATGGGGCCACCGGATTTCCTTCGCCTACGTCGCGCGGGAATCGAGCGCCGATCCCGCCGCGCTGCGGGCGCTGGCCCACGATGTCTGCTGCATCGAACAGCAAGCCTGTTCCAGCCCGCAATGCCTGTATCTGGAAACCGCCGATCCCGCCGAACTGCACGCCTTCGCCGAGCGGTTCGCGGCGGTGCTGGCCGAGGTCGCTCCCACGATCCCGCGCGGCCAACCGCCCGGTCCGCACGAGCAGGCCGAGATCACCACCACCCGCGAACTGTGCCGGCTGGATGGCGCCATCGACGGCAGCCGGGTGATCGAGGCGCCGGACCGGAGTTGGCGCTTGCTGGTCGAGCCGAAACCCGGCCTGCGCGCCTCGCCGCTGTTCCGCACCCTCTGGATCAAGCCGTTGCCGATGGCCGCCATCGTCGCGACCCTGCGGCCGCTGCGGGCCTGGTTGCAAACCGCCGGGCTGGCCTGCCCGCTGGAACGGCTGGCCGAACTGAGCCGCGCCCTGCTGGCCGCCGGCGTCACCCGCATCGTCCGACCCGGCGAACAGGTCGGCGGCTACTTCGGCGGCCCCCACGACGGGGTCTACAGCCTGCAACGCTACGCCCGGCGCGTTGCGCTGGAACTGCCGGCCAGTCTTCAGGGCATCACCAGCTTTGCCGAACTGGAAGCGCCGCCGCTCCTGCCGGCGGACGCCGCCGCCGCGCCGGTGATGGACAAGGCCGGGTTCCTGGCGTTGCCGACCGATGCCGCCGCCGCCCAGCTTTACTTCAAGAGTGGTGGCAGTTCCGGCGATCCCAAGGTGTCGGTGTTCAGCCACGCCGACTATGCTCGGCAAATGCGCGCCGCCGGCGATGGGCTGTACGCCGCCGGTCTCGATCCGGTCCACGACCGCTGCATGAACCTGTTTTTCGCCGGCCACCTGTACGGCGGCTTCATCAGCTTCTGGAGCGCCCTGGAGCATTTACAGGCCGTGCAACTGCCGATGACCGCCATCGATGATCTGGCCGAGGTGGCGGCCATCATCGAACGCTTCCAGGTCGATACCCTGCTGGGGATGCCGTTCTACCTGGTGAAGCTGTTCCACGAACAGGGCGAACGGCTGCGGCGCTATGGCGGGGTGCGCAAGATCTTCTACGGCGGCGAACATTTTCCACCCGTCGAACGGGCGCGGTTGCATCGGGCATTTGGCGTGGCCATCATCCGCTCCGCCGCCTATGGCAGCAACGACGCCGGACCGATGGGCTACCAGTGCCCGCATTGCGCGGGCGGCGTCCATCACCTGCTGAGCACTCAGCACCTGGAGATTCTGGCCCTCGACGCCGACCGTCCGGTCGCGGCGGACGAAGTGGGGCGGCTGGTGGTCACGCCGCTGGCGCGGACCGCCCAGGCAATCCGCCGCTACGAAACCGGCGATCTGGGCCGCTGGGTGGCCGGCCCCTGTCCCTGCGGCCGCCGCGCGCCCCGCTTCGAGCTGCTGGGTCGCCACGGCGATATCTTCCGCGCGCCCTATTTCTTCAGCTACGCGACGTTCGCCGCTATCCTGGCCGAGCAGGCCGGCTACGACGGCGAAATCCAGATCGTGCTGACCCAGGGCGAGGGCCGGTCGCGCATCACGTTGCGCCTGTCCGACCGGACCGCCCTGGAGGCCAGCCAGGCCCGCGAGTTGGTGCTGGCTCATTACCACGACCTGCGCGAGTTCGTGGTGGAGCGCGGCCTGACCGAATTCAGCGTGGAACGGTCGCCGCTGGCGCAATTCGCGACGACCCCGACCAGCGGCAAACTCCAGCATGTCGTCGATCTGCGCCAGGAGCGCCCGTCATGATCGCCTACGAACTCGAAACCATCGTCGCCCTGGCGCGGTCCCGGTCGCCCTACTACCGCGCGCTCCACGCCGGTTTGCCGGAGAGTGGCTGGACGCTGACCGATTTGCCGCCGGTGGACAGCAAGACCTTCTGGGAAGCGGCGGAAACCGGCGCGGTGCTGACCGGCCGGATGACCGATGGCACGGCGTTCAAAAGCGGCGGCACCACCGGCAAGCCCAAATTTTCCATTTTCCGCGCCAGCGAATGGGACACCCTGTGCGAGGGGTTCGGGCGGGGCATGGCGGCGGGCGGCCTGCGCCCCGGCGAGCGGCTGGCCAATCTGTTCTACGCCGGCGACCTGTACGCCTCGTTCCTGTTCATCACGCATTCCCTGGAGCGTTCCGGCGTGCCGGTCGTGCATTTCCCGCTGGCCGGGCGGGTGGACGCCGACATGTTGAGGCATACCGTCGCCCATTTCGCGGTGGAAACCCTGGCCGGCGTGCCGACCACCCTGCTGGGCCTGGCCGCCACGCTGGCGCGCGAGGATGTAACGCTGCCCTCGGTGCGACGCATCCTGTTCGGCGGTGAAACCCTCTACCCCGACCAGGCGATCACGCTGCGGCGGGTGTTTCCCAACGCCGGCATCGCCTCCATCGGCTACGCCAGCGTCGATGCCGGCTTGCTCGGTTACGCCAGTCCCGATTGCGGCTGGAACGAACATCGGGTGTTTGGCGCGGCGACCCTGCTGGAAATCGTCGACGAGGGCAATGGCCGGCCGATCACCGAACCGGGCCAACCTGGCAAGGTCCTGATCACCAATCTGACCCGGCTGCTGATGCCGATCCTTCGCTATCCGGCCGGCGACCGAGCGGAATGGGTCGAACCGGCGGGAATGGCCGACCGCAAGTTCCGCCTGCTGGGCCGTTCCGAGGAAGGAGCGCGCGTCGGGGTGGTGTCGCTGTACTACGAGGACGTCCACGCCGTGCTGGCGCCTTATCAGACCGAATTGAACGCCAGCGGTTTTCAGTTGCGGATCCGCCATTACGACCAGCGGGACGAATTGACCGTGCGGGTCGCCGCGTCCTTGCCCGCCGAGGCGCAAGCCACCTGGAGCGAACGGCTGATCGACGCCTTGTACGCCGCCCGGCCCATGCTGCGCGAGGAGCACCGGCGCGACGCGATTCATCCGCCGCGGTTCGAGTGGACCGATGCCCGTCTACTGGAAATCAACCCGCGCACCGGCAAGCTCAAACCCATCGTCGACCAGCGGATGGCGGGTTAAGCATGGCAACGGCCGACCTCAGCCGACTGATCGTCCCGGCGCGATCGCGTTCCATTCCGCTGGTCCGCGCTCATGCCCGCGTCGTCGCCCAGGAAAGCGGCTTCGACTCGTCCGCCTGTCGCGCCATCGAATTGGGGACCGAGGAAGCGGTCGCCCAATTCATCGGGCTGGCCGACGACGAAACCGCCACCCTGGAACTGGCGTGCGAATCGGAGGCCACCCGGCTGATCCTGCGCCTGCGCCACCACGGGTCGCCGCTGGACTGCTCCCGCTGGCCCGAGTACGACCCGAGCCAGCCGGAAACCCATCTGGACGGCCTGAGCGCCTACCTGATGCGGCGCGCGTTCGACGAAGCCCGCTGGCGCAATCTGGGCAAGGAAGGCCAGGAATGGCAACTGATCAAGTATCTGGCCACGCCGCGGGTGGGCGCAGAGCCGCCGCTCGTCGCGCCAGCCGCGCCGGCGGCGACTCCGGCCTTCGCCATTCGCCGCCTGCAAGCCGACGACGCCTTGGCGGTCTCCCGCTGCATCCATGCCTGCTACGGCTATTCCTACGTCTACGACTTCGTTTACTACCCGGACCGGCTGGCGGCGATGAACGCCAGCGGCGAACTGATCTCGGCGGTGGCGGTCGCGGCGGACGGCGAGGTGCTCGGTCACGCCGCCCTGATTCGCTCCGACCCCACGGCGCGCACGGGCGAACTGGGCGTCGCCGCCGTCTCGCCCCGTTACCGAAGCGGCGGCGTCGCCCACCAGTTGAGCGCATGGCTGCTGGACTGGGCGGCGCGGCAGGGTTGGCACGGCGTCAACGCCAACGCGGTCACCTCGCATCCCTTCAGCCAGCACCTTTGCGCCCGGCTGGATTTCCGTCCCTGCGGCCTATTGCTGGGGCTGGCGCCGGCCAGCCTGTCGTTTCATGGCATCGCCGACCGACTGCGGCAACGGGAAAGTTGCGTGCTGGCGTATCGCGCCCTGCAACCCGCGCCGGCCCGAACCCTTTATCCGCCATTGCGCTACCAGAACCTGCTGACCCGGATCTACGGTCGGCTCGATCGTCCGGTCTCGTTCGCGCCGGGCCAGGCTCCCGCCGCCGCGACCAGCCGTTGGGAAACCACCGCCAAGGCCCATCTTGGAACCGCGATCCTCACCCTGCATCAGTCAGGCCGGGACGCGGCGCGCGTCGTGGCCGGGCAGTTGCTGGAACTCCGCCGCCAAGGCATGGAATGCGTGTTGCTGTATCTGAACCTGAGCGATCCGGCCTTGCCGGATTTCGCTCCCGACTGGGAACGGCTGGGTTTTCACTTCGCCGGGGTGCTGCCCGGTGGGGATGAGGGCGACTGGCTGATTCTCAACCATCCGCTGCAACAGGCGTTCGATTACGAGCGACTGGTGCTGGCCGACGATTGGAGCCGCGAACTGCTGGCCGCCATCGAGGCGGAAGACCCGGTGCTGCAAGCGCTAGCGGGACGCGGTTGACCGTTTCATCGCCCGTACTGTCCAAGGAACGGGATGCGCCCCATCGCTCGTCCTGGACGGTTTCCAAAGGTTCGCCCATCTTTTTGGAGACGCATCCCAAAATCCTCGTTCCTCGACCCGAGACGTAGCCATGAATCGACATCCGACCCACCGCGCGGCCCCCTGGCTCGCCGCGATGCTGTTCGCCTTCGCCGTCGCGCCGCTCTTCCCGGTACTGGCTCACGAAGGCGAGGACCATGGCGCGTCCGGCCCCGTCGAGGTTGCCATTCCGGGCGAGACTCTTCTGGCGATGAGCGGCGGTGGCGCGCTGTTCGAGGCTGTCCTGAAGCACCGCCCTTTCGCGTCGGGGGACCCGGTGGCGGTGACGTTCTACCTAGTCTCGCTGGAGACCAATCGCCCGGTTGCCGACGCCACCGTCAGCGCGAACCTTTCCGAGGGCGACCGAAGCACGAGCGTGGCGTTCGCGCCGAAACCCGGCGGGCCGATTGGCGCGTACAGCGCCACCGTCACCCCCACGACCGCCGCGCCGATATCGTGGCTGTTCGACGTGACGGCGGGCGGTGACACGGACCTGATCGGCCTCACTGGATTCCAGGCCAGCCCGCCCAAATCCAACCCCGCCGTCGGTGGCCCCTCCCTCCGCCGCGACGGAACGGCGTCTTTCCGACCGGCGGTCCTGGCCGCGGTCGGAGTTCCGCTGCTGATCGCCGCCTTCGTGGTGGGCCGCATGACCGCTCGCAAAGGAGTCGCCACGTGACTCGAAACCCGCTCGGCCTGCTGGTCGCCTCGGCCTTGGCGGTCGCCGCGCCGCTCGCTCAAGCCCACGAGGGCGAGGACCATTCCGGCGCTGGTTTGGCGACCGCCCCGCCCCCCTTGCTCACCACCCCTCTCCACGTCCCCATCGAGACGCAATTGCTGGCCCGGATCGAGACGACCCACGCGCGGTTGGAAACCGTTCCCCGCACGCTCCGGGTCCTGGGCCGCACCCTCATCCGTTCCG
>JAVMKH010000176.1:0-2762 GCA_031732935.1 Candidatus Contendibacter sp. | reverse complement strand
GCGACCGAGCGCGCCCGCGCCGCCAGCGATTTGCGGCAGGCCGAGGCGAGCCTGGCGCTCGCCCAGCGCGAGTACGACCGCCTGACCAAACTGGCGGGCGTGGCCACGGACAAGGACATCACCGCCGCTCGCAACGCCCTGGAGGTGGCCAAGGCCAGGCGCGACGGCTTTGTCGAGCAGGTGGCGCTGCTCGATTCCGCCTCGACCACGGGGATTCTCGCCCAGAAACGCCGGATCATCCGCGCGCCGCTCGACGGCACGATCGCGCGAACGCATGTCACCCTCGGTGAAAACGTCAGCCGCGACAAGCCCTTATTCCAGATCGTCGATACGTCCGAGCTGCTGGTCGAGGCCAGCGTCTTCGAGACCGACGTCGCCGCGATCCTGGCCGCCCAGCGGGCGTTCTTCACCGTGGAAGCGTTTCCCGGCGAGTCGTTCCCCGCCCGTCTCGTCTCGCGCGGGGCCGTCGTCGACGAACGGACGCGCGCCCTGCCGGTGCTCTTCGCCGTGCCCAACGCCGCGGGCCGCCTCTTCGGCGGGATGTTCGGGCGCGTCTACATCGAAACCGGGGCCGAGATATCGGGAATCGCGGTGCCCAAATCGGCGCTGGTCGACCTGGACGGTCAGCCCGTGGTCTATGTGAAGACCGGCGGCGAGCGGTTCACCGCGCGTCCCGTGCGGATTCTGGAACGCCTGAGCGACCGTCTGCTACTGGCCGACGACGGAACGCTCAAACCCGACGACCGCGTCGTCATCCAGGGAACCTATCAGGTCCGCCTGTCCAAGCCCTTGCCGGTGGCGGGCGACTCGTCGGTCCGTTGACCCGTCGAACCCCGTCGATCGCCAACCCTTCAACTCCCTCCAACCGATGCGCTCGACTTGACCTTCCAGGAGATTCCCATGAAATTCCGACGTTCCACCGCCTCCCTGCTCGCCTTGGCCTGGCTGGCCGCCGCCGTCGCCAACGCCCCATCGAGTGCCGCCGAAAGCCACGACCACGGCGCGCACGGCGCGGCCAGTTCGGCCACCATCGGCGCTTCCATCGCGCCGGCCAGCGGATTGAAAGTCGGCGAACCGGCAACGTTTACACTGTCGCTCGTCGCCAAGGACGGCCAGCCAATCACCTTGGCCGATCTGCAAGTGGCGCATACCGAGAAAGTTCATTTGCTCATCGTCGATCCGAGCTTGAGTGACTACCACCACGCGCATCCAAAGCCTGGGCCGACGCCGGGAACCTACACCTTCCCCCTCACCCCCGGCAAAGCGGGTGAATACAAAGTCTTCGCCGATTTGCTGCCGGTCGCCACCAACCAGCAAGAGTACGCCGTGACCGGCTTTACGGTGGCGGGTACGCCAACGGCGGCCGATAAAACCGTCAATCGGACCACGACCGTGGCGGGTTACCGGTTCGAGTTGAAATTCGCGGAAGATCCGCCCGCCGCCGGCCATCCCCACAAGGCTTGGTTGACCGTGACCGGCCCGGACGGAAAACCGTTCGCCCAGTTGGAACCGATCATGGGTGCGTTCGCGCACATCGTCGGTTTCAGCGAGGACCGGGCCGAAATCGCCCATATTCATCCGCTGGGCAAGGAGCCGAAGACGGCGGCGGAACGCGGCGGGCCGACCCTGGAATTCCAAACCGACTTCGCCACGGCCGGCTACCAAAAATTGTTCGCCCAAGTGCGGATCGACGGGAAATCGGTGTTCGCTCCCTTCGGCGTCGAGGTGATGCCCGCTCAAGCGGACAAGGCCGCATCCACCACCGGTCACGAGCAACATCACGGGCATGATGAGTCGGTCGCCATCCCGGCGACCGTCGACGCGCTGCTGGCCGCCGTCGATCAGCGGGTCGCGGCCATCGACCAGGCCATCGTCGCCGGCAAGCTGGCCAAGGTGCACAACGAAGCCTTTGCCGCCCGCGATCTGCTCGCCGCGCTGCCGGGGAAAGTCGCCGGCCTCGATCCAACGGAAACCAAAGCGCTCGACGCCGCCATCGGCCGCATCCGCCAACAGGCGGGCCTGCTCGACAAGTTCGGCGACGCCGGCGACGCTGGCCAGACCCGCGCCGTCCTCGCCCGGTTCAAGACCGAGATCGCCGGCATCCGGCAACAGGTCGCGGGGAAACCGAGCCGCTGACGCGCCGAAGCCGCCGCCCCGTCCAGCCTGTCCACTCACCGATCCCATCGCCCCGATTGCGAGAGGCTGGGAAGCGCAAGGTCATGCTCAAGCAACTTATCCGTTTCTCGATCGAGAACCGCCTCTTCGTGCTGGCGGCGGCGTTCGCGCTCACGCTCTTTGGCCTCCACGAGATGGCGAAGCTGCCGGTGGACGTGCTGCCCGACCTCAACCGGCCGCAAGTCACGGTGCTGACCGAGGCCGAAGGCTTGGCGCCGGAGGAAGTGGAGACTTTGGTCACCTTCCCCGTCGAAACTGCTCTGAATGGCTCCACCGGCGTGCGGCGAGTACGTTCGGTTTCCGGCGTGGGGCTTTCCATCGTCTTCGTGGAATTCGACTGGGGCACGGATATTTATCTGGCGCGGCAACTGGTCGGCGAGAAACTCGCCGCCACCCGCGACCGCCTGCCCGCCGGCATCGAGCCGCGCATGGGGCCGATCTCGTCGATCATGGGCGAAATCATGCTCATCGGCCTCAAAAGCCAGACGATTCCGCCGGTGCAATTGCGCCTGTTGGCCGACTGGACGGTGCGCCCGCGCCTGCTGTCGATCCCCGGCGTGGCCAACGCCATCCCCATCGGCGGCGGC
>JAVMKH010000175.1:0-2712 GCA_031732935.1 Candidatus Contendibacter sp. | reverse complement strand
AATCCGCACTGAGGGAACGCCGCTGGTGCTATTCGGCGGCAGGTAGCGATTCTTTCCGCGTGGCTGGTACCTATGCGCTTCCAGCAGCTCCCGCACGCCATGGGCTGCGTTGAACTGCCCGATCACGTCCAGGTTCGCGCCGTCGGTCTTGCGGTGGGGTTTGGTCTTTGGCTTTGACCCCTTGGCCCAGGGGCAGATTGCTTGCAGGGCAGGCTCCCACGCTTCCCAGTTCAACCACAATTCCAGCAGCGCCGGCGGCGGTTCCGGGTGATCGGCGGGATCGTCGGGCAATGGGACGATCCACTCGTAAGCCTTTCCGATAGGGTGCAGGCTGGGCGGCAGTACGTCCTGGTTCGAACCGGCGCGCAACTCGAAGACCACCAGCTTTTTACTGGCGTCGGCCGGGTCCGGCCATTGCAGCCTGACCAGGGGCAAGTCAAGTCTGGCAGGTTGCCGGAAAATCAGGCGGAAGTTCGCCGGATTGCCCTGGACGCAGGGCATACCGGGGCGCAAGGCGTCCAGATCGATACCGAACTCCGCCAGTGCGGTGCGGGTGTGCTCGATCTGATCCACGTCGAACGAGCAGGTCTTCACCGCGCCCAGCCCGTGGACCAGGCCGATGTTGTAGAGCTTGCCGTTCCAGCGGCGTCGGGCGGCTTCCGGTGTCGTGACCACCTGCTCGGGCGTGTTCCAGGCGGGGCGCTCGGGGAACTTGGCGCCGTAATCGAACCAGGTCAGCGCCCAGCCACGAGCAATATAGGCCAAGGCGGCGGTTTGTAGTTCGGTGACAACCAATCCGGCGTCCAGGGTTGCCGGCTGGCGGAATCTCAAATCCATAACGGTCACTCCAGTGGAGGAACCGGGCGCAATTTGGGCGCAATTCGGCTACAATCCGCGATGTTCGGCGCGGTATGTGCTTGATTGACCTGATACCCCGGTCCTCGGTTGAGAGGGTCGGGGTTTTCAGTTTTCGGGATGAAAATTCGTCAAGATCGCTGCTCCAGGTCGGGTGGACCGGGGCAACCGTCGTTGGAGGGGGTGACGCGAGGGAACAGGGGGGTTTATAGTGAAGGCTCGATAGTAGTACCTTCTATCCCTCTCTCCGCTCCTTTCGCGTCATCTCCTTCATCGGACGGCTGCGACAGGTCCGCACTTCAGGGAAGCCGCCGACCGTTTTGGTCAGGCGGCTTTTTCATGGGCGCTCGCTCCTTTCCGGCCGGGCCGGGTTGGGATCGGCGGCCGGGATTCGATCCACGGCCGCAGATCGTCGTTGCGCCAAGCGGTGCAGCCCTCGCTCAGCGCCACCGGTCGGGGGAACTCGCCCGCCGCCACCTTGCGGTGCAGCGTGGCCGGGCTCCAGGGGATCAGTTCCAACACCTTTCGCCGCCGGCTGAATCCCCCCGGCGGCAAAACCTCAATTAAGTCGCGCGTCATCGATAACAAACCTCCTATCAAACATTGCGCGATGACTTTAAACGCCATGCACTCTCAAGGCACCACCCGTTTTCGTTGTTTTTTCGGCCAAAATCTTCCGGGGATGTGGAAGATTTTTCCTATAAATCCGGCTGAAATCTTCCGCTCAGCGCCTTGCGCACGGTCTCCGGGGTCAGGTCTTCCAGTTCCAGAACCACGGCGCCGGCCAGCGCCATGATCGTGCGCATGGGAGGGGTTACCCGTAGTCCGTTTTCCATGAGAAGCTGGGCGAACCCACGGATATATTCGGTTACCGTGTTCGGCTTTTGCGCGGCCGTGGCCGCCGCGAGGTAATCCGCGCCGGGGTGGGGGTGTAGTTGTCGGCGGATCGAGCGAGGGTGAGCAGAACCTGCCGCACATCAGGGGCTTTTTCCCAGGCGTAGCTCAGCGCATATTGCCTTTGCTCCTCTCGTTTTTTTTCTTCGCTCATGCTGTCGTCATCGTTCTCGTCGCGCCAACGGATTGTGAATGCTCCACCCTCTCGCAAACGATTATCGATTTCTAATGACTCTGCGGGCGGACCATCGACGGGGGAGCTATCCTCGTTGAGCCAAGTTGGGCCGCAAATTTCCTCCCGGACCACCCGCCAGACCGAGTCGTAAGGCCCGCCCTGGCTGCTGGGCGACCGCCACAGTAGCGCTTGCAACGACGTAAATTCATGGGGCAAGCGGGTATGGGTCTGTTCGATTTGGCGCAGCAGTCCGGCCAGTTCGCTCGCCGTGTCGGCGATCTTTCCCGCCAACTCACCCGCTTGTCGGGTCCGCTCGCGCCACTCGCCGTAATCATCCCGCGCCCACCAAGCCGCCAGGACAAACAAAACATAATCCTCATCGGTGCGCGCGATGCGCGCGAGCCTTGTCCACGCATCGCGCATTCGCGGGTCATCACCCGTCAAGCGGCGCAGCGTACCGGCGTGCTCGGGGCGTAATCCCGGCGCTTCGAATAGGCCGGCGACATACTCCCTCACTCGCTGGGGGACGTAGGGCGGGAATTTCAGCGGGGGCTCGGTCGCTCGGGGGGGCTGGCTCATTGCCTGCACTCGCAATCTGCCCTGGGAGAGGAACCGCGTCAGGCCGGGAGGCAGTCCCCGGCTTTTCGCCCCGTCGAGCTAGGCGCGGCTGTAAGCAAGCAGGTCAACCCGCGCGCCGCAGCGGGATCACGTTCCAATCCTTGCCACCCTCGCACGCTTCCAGGAACCCGGCCCAAAGCTCCAGGGCTTGGCGGCGTTCCTCAAAGTAA
>JAVMKH010000174.1:0-14039 GCA_031732935.1 Candidatus Contendibacter sp. | reverse complement strand
GGTTGCGGTAGGCGTTGATGATTCGCAAGACCGAAGCCTGCTTTTCGGCGGCCTGGGGGCTGAGCCCCGGCGCGCGGCTCACGCCGGCTTGCGGCTGTAGAGCCAGTTGGGCGAAGGAATCGCGGATCGGGCCGTGCGCCACATCCCGGGCGCCCAGGGTTTGGGTCTGCATGTCCCGAAAATACCCCCGCCAGTTTTCGCTGACCGACTCGGGATCGCGCAGAAAGCTCTCGTACAAGTCTTCTATGAAAGCCGCGTTGCCGCCGAACAAGGGCGAACTTTGGCGAAATTGCTCGATGAGTGTGCTCATTGACGATGATCGACTCCCCGGTGGTGGAGGATGCCCGCGCGCGATGGCGATGGGCGCGTTTTTTCCTGGAACGTGGCGTCAAGAGGCGCGCCACGCCGGCTGTTTTCGTCATGGGTTTCCGGCTGAAGCCACTCGTCGCGCCGCCTCGAACATCCGCGCCGCCAGGAACGGGCGCCGAAGCTGGGCCGGCGGCTGGAAACCATGACTCTGGGTCAAGGCTTAGGAATGGCTGGTCTGAGTCACAGGAGGATTATAACGACGGCATGGGCGCCGATAAACCGGCGTTCGATTTGATTCCGAATTAGGCATCCGGTCCATCCGCCTGAATGACAATGACAGTGACACGCTTTCTTCCTGGCGGCCTTGAGCCGACCAGATTTTGTGCTGGATCACGGCCAAGTGCGGAAACAGGGCTCGCATAGGGCATAGGGGTAACCATTCAGATTCCCTGGTGATTTAACCCCGTATTGATGGGTTTCGCTATGCTCAACTCATCCTACGAAAAAACAATGGGTTGGACGTAGCGAAACCCATCGCTGTGCGGGACGAGGGGGGTCTGAACGCTTACTCACAGGAAGTTGCTGCAACAGGGCGGGCTGTACGCCCAGATGTGGGCCTTGCGGCAGCGGGAGCAGGACTCTCAGGAAGAGGGGCGATTTTTTGGATTGGCCTGACTTCAAGCCTCGTCCCAATCGTCCGCGCCGAATTCCAGAAGGGTTCGTTCCGTTTCGTGCAAGATCACCAACACGCCGGCCTGTTGGCGTTGCAGCCAAGCGCGGTGTTCGTGGTGCTCGATAAACTCCTCCGGTATCGGCTCGGCGATGCCATCCAGTATCGCGGTCAACTCGGCGACCGTTTCCGCCATCTGATCCAATTCGTCCAGCAGTTCGCGGCGGCGGATGCGCAAGTCGTCGAGTGTCGGCATGATTTTCTCCCGAATAAAGCCATCAATCTGGAACGATCATACCCCGGTAACCACCCACGATTCCCCATGCCATGAAGATCGCCACCGCCGCGTAAAGCAGGCGGGGTAACCACTCAGCCAGCGTATCCCATTGCAGTTCCAGTTGAGCATCCCATTGGCGTATTTGGTGACGGATGGCTTCGTCCAGCCGGCCCGCCGCCTCGCCGCTGGCGAACAGCGCCGTTGCGCCGGCATCGTCCACCACGCCATAGCGGTTCAGGGTTTCGGCCACCGCCGACCGGCCATCGGCCAGCGCCGCCGCCGCGCCCGCGAATCGGGCGCGTAACAGTGGGTCGGCGACGCTTTTTCCGGCCAAGGGCAGTGCTTCCACGATCGGCACGCCGGATTCCAGCAACAACAGCAAGCCGAATAGTCCATCCCGCTGCTGTTGCCGAGCCAGCAATCCGCCGAGTACCGGAATCGCCAGCAACAGCTTGGCCCACGTCGCGCCGGTTTCGCGGGCGAGTTGTTGGCGGTAGGCGAGCGCCAGCAGACACAATCCGCCGTACAGCAACAGCGGCGGTCCAGCGGCGCGCAGCAGATAGCCACTCAAGCCGATAGTACCTTGGAACAGGGCAGGGAATGGCGCGACGAAAGTCGCGAGCGTCAGAATCAGGAACGGAAAAATCAGCCGCGATTTCAATCGACCAAACAACTGGGCGCGGCTGGCGTAATGTTCGCTCAGGCGTTTGTACAAGGATTCCAGCCGTCCGCCCGTCGCTGCCGCGCGCACCAGCCGCGCTTCCCACGGCAGCAGCACGCCGCTGCTTCGTCCCGCTTTCGCCACATCCGCACCCTTCGCAAGAAGCGCGGCGATTTGTGCCAAGGCTTGCCGAGCGTCGGCCGGCAAGTCACGCCCGATTATGGCGAATGCCCGCGCCGGCGCGATGCCGGCGTGTTCCATCGTCGCCAGTTGCGAAAACAGTTGGGAGCGTTGGCGGGTGGTCAGCGGCACGAGAGTGGGTCCGGGTAGAGTCTTACTGCAACTGATTATCCAGGGTTTCGGCCGGTGATACCCCATTGCAACCGATCCAGACCGGCGGTGGCAGGAGTCGAAGTAGACCGTGATCTCTCCATTAGTATAGCGAGGTAACGCCAAGCGGGCCGTTCTTGGCTCCGGGCGACGGAGGCACTTCGACGCGGAAGAAATTAAGTCCGTCTTCGGAGACAACAGAGAGAAAGTGCTCCCAATCGGGAAATACAGAAAACAAGTCCTCGGCCATCTGGCGGGGGTACGGCTCAAGTGTCCCGATCATGGAGAGCCCCAACGGGGCGCGAGTTGAGCGTCATCCCGCACGGAGCGGACCCGCCGCCCTTCCCACCGAGTTTTGGAGTCCCCAGCGAACGGTGGTGGGCGACGGGGACGTGAGTACGGGACAACGAAGTCGCCCCGAAGGGGTGACGCTCCGACGAGGGTTCGACGGCGCTCGCGCCGACGAACCCGAAGTTGGAATCAACTCGCGCCCCGATAGACCTCCTAAACGACGCCTTATCTTACGTCAATCTTGACGTATAATCACGGTGAGCCTTTAACAACTTGTTGTTAAACATAACAAGTTGTACTCTGACAACAAGTCGAATTGGCTTATCGAAAGCATCACCTCTGGTATCGACGATGCGCGGTCCTTACGTCACGGAAACGCGACGCCCACCATGGATGGTAAGTAGAGGCGGCTATAAATGTCAAGCCAAAGTTACTTGATCAGGTTCGCGCAAAAATCCGCCTCAAACCCTGCTCGCCCGCCGATCGTTCTCGCCGCCGCCGGGGCGCGCGCCGTGGCGGCAAGGGCGTGGTCAGCCCGCTCGATGCCATCGGATCAGGCGATTTTACGAGTCGCTCAGCATTTTCAACCGTTTCAGTTCAATCAGCGCCTGTTCCGGGGTCAGCGCGTCGGGATCGAGCGCCGCCAGCGCGACGACGACCGGGGGCGTAGCCTCGCCGAACAGCGCCAGTTGCGGCGTCGCCACCGCCGGCCGCGTCGGCAATTCCCGCCGCAGCATCTGTCGTTCCAGCCAGCGTAACCGTTGGCGGGCCTGCTGGATCACCACTGGCGGCACGCCGGCCAGCGCCGCTACTTGCAGGCCATAGCTGCGACTGGCCGGCCCGTCCTGTGCCCGGTGCAGGAACACGAGGGTCTCGCCGTGCTCCACTGCGTCGAGATGGACGTTGGCGATGCCGAGATGCTCGTCCGGCAACCGGGTCAGCTCGAAGTAATGGGTGGCGAACAGGGTGAAGGCGCGCACTTTTTCGGCCAGATGCGCGGCGCAAGCCCAGGCCAGCGCCAGCCCGTCGAAGGTGCTGGTGCCGCGCCCGATCTCGTCGATCAAGACCAGACTGAGCGGAGTGGCGTTGTGCAGGATGTTGGCGGCCTCGCTCATTTCCACCATGAAGGTGGAGCGGCCGCCGGCCAGATCGTCGGAGGCGCCGATGCGGGTGAAAATACGGTCAATCGGCCCGATCACCGCCCGTTCGGCCGGGACAAAGCTGCCCAGGTGGGCGAGCAATACGATCAGCGCGGTCTGGCGCATCAGGGTGGATTTGCCGCCGGCGTTGGGACCGGTGACGATCAGCATCCGCCGCCGTTCGGGCTCCAGCGTCAGGTCGTTGGGTGTGAACGTCTCTTCCAGCACCTGCTCGACCACCAGATGCCGCCCGGCGCGAATGACGATCCCCGGCTCGGCCACCAGTTCCGGCGGGTTCCAACGCAGCGCGGCGGCGCGTTCGGCCAGATTGGCCAGCACATCCAGTTCCGCCAGCGCGGCGGCGCTGGTCTGCAACCCAGGCAAATCGGCGATCAGACGATCCAACAGGGCGTCGTACAGCGCCTTTTCCCGCGCCAGCGCCTGTTCCTGGGCGCGCAGCGCCTTGTGCTCGAATTCCTGCAATTCGGGAATGATGTAGCGTTCCGCGCCCTTGAGGGTCTGGCGCCGCAGGTAATCGGCCGGCACCGCCTGCGACTGGGCGCGGGTGACTTCGATGTAGTAGCCATGCACCCGGTTGAACCCGACCTTGAGGTTGGCGATGCCGGTCCGCTGGCGTTCCCGCGCCTCCAGTTCCACCAGATAATCGTCGGCGTGCTCGCTCAGGTTCCGCAGTTGGTCCAGTTCGGCGTCGTAGCCGGGGGCAATCACCCCGCCATCGCGCAATACCTGCGGCGGATTGGCGATGATCGCCCGGTTCAAGAGATCGCAAATCTCGGGATGCGTCCCGGCGCGGCGGGCGAGGTCGCGCGGCAACGCCGCATCCAGCAAGCCGAGAAATCGTTGCACGGTGGGCAGGCGGGCCAGCGCGTCGGCCAGGGCGACCAGGTCGCGCGGTCGGGCCGATTTCAGCGCCACTCGCGCCAGAATCCGTTCCACGTCGCCGGTTCCACGCAACAGCCCGCGCAGGTAGTCATAGCCGCCGTTTTCCAGCAATTGCCGCAAGCACTCTTGCCGCTGGCCGATGACAACTCGATCCCGCAATGGCCGGTGGGTCCAGCGGCGCAACAATCGCCCGCCCATCGGCGTCACGCAGCGGTCGAGAATGCCGATCAATGTATGGTCGTGGCGGCCGCTCAGGCTGTGCTCTAGCTCCAGGTTGCGGCGGCTGGCGACATCTAGAATCACGCTGTCCTCGTGACGCTCGACCCGCAGGCCGGTCAAATGAGGAAGGGCGCCGCGCTGGGTGTCCTTGACGTATTGCAGCAGACAGCCGGCGGCGGCCACCGCAACCGGCTGGTCGGCGCAGCCGAAGCCGTCCAGGTTGCGCACGCCAAACTGAGCACACAGGGCGCGCGTGGCGCTGTCGAGATCGAAATGCCAGGGCGCCTGCCGACGCAGGCCGGAATGCTGGCGCCAGGATTCGGGCGGGTCGGATGCCTCGTCGATCAGCAGTTCCGCCGGTTTCAGCCGCTCCAATTCGTTGAGCAACGCTGCTTGACCGTGAACCTGCGTGATCGTGAATCGGCCGCCGCTCAGGTCCAGATAGGCCAGCCCGTAAACGTGCTTGGCCTGATGCAGGGCCAGCAGCAGGTTGTCGCGGCGCTCGTCCAGCAACGCCTCGTCGGTCAGGGTGCCAGGCGTGACGATCCGGGTGACTCGCCGCTCCATCGGTCCCTTGCTGGCGGTGGGATCACCGAGTTGCTCGCAGATCGCCACCGACAGGCCGAGTTTCACCAGTCGGGCGAGATAGCTTTCCACGGCGTGGAATGGGACGCCGGCCATCGGAATCGGAGCGCCAGCCGACTGGCCGCGAGTGGTCAGGGTGATGTTGAGCAACTCGGCGGCGCGGCGGGCGTCGTCATAGAACAGCTCGTAGAAATCTCCCATCCGATAGAACAGCAGGATGTCGGGATGTTCGGCCTTGATGCGCAGGTACTGCTGCATCATCGGCGTGTGCGGGTCGAGGTGGTCCAAGCGCGATCGGCCTCTTGAAGAATTCGCTTTACCCAAATTTGGTTTAAGACTATTTTCCGCGCCATTTCGCCAGTCGCGCAAATCCCATGATCAATGCTTTCGAATTGCAAAACGGTCGCCTGCGCCAGATTCAGATCGAGGATGGGACCGACCTTGAGCGCGTCCGGCCGATTTGGATCGACTTCGACGACCCGACCGACGAGGAACGCTTGCTGGCCAGGGAATTGTTCAACCTAACCCTGCCGGACGAGGACGACTTCGGCGACATCGAAGCCAGCGCCCGCTGTTTCGAGGACGCGACCGGCGCCCTGCAAATCCGCTCCGACTTCCTGCTCGACAAGGCGGATGAATCCCGCAACGTGCCGGTGGCCTTCGTGCTCAAGCAGGACATCTTGTTCAGCCTGCACGAGGAAGACCTGCCCGTTTTCCGCCTGCTGCGCATGCGCGCCCGGCACCAGCCCGGCTATCTGGAGGACTGTCGGGACGTGCTGCTCGACCTGTACGCCACCGACGCCGAATATTCGGCCGACGCGCTGGAAGGTGTTTACGCTGATTTGGAGGAGATCGGGGGGCGGGTGCTCAAGGCTCATTTGACCGACGAGGCCGCCGGCGAGGTGCTGGCCAGCATCGCCCGCGAGGAAGACCTGAATGGGCGGATCCGTCGCAACCTGATGGACACTCGCCGAGCCATCTCTTTCCTGATGCGGCGGCGGCTGCTCTCCTCGGACCAGGTTGAGGAGGCCCGGCAAATCCTGCGCGACATCGAATCGCTGGACGGGCACACCTCGTTTCTGTTTGAGAAGATCAACTTTCTGATGGACGCCACCGTCGGTTTCATCAACATCAACCAGAACAAGATCATCAAGATTTTCTCCGTGGCCTCGGTCGCCTTGCTGCCGCCGACCCTGATCGCCAGTATTTATGGCATGAACTTCGACTTCATGCCCGAGCTGAAATGGGCGCTCGGCTATCCCTTCGCGCTGGGGATCATGATCGCGTCAGTGGTCGCGCCGTTCTGGTTCTTCCGTCGCAAGGGCTGGTTGAAATAGCCCAGACGCCAAACCCACTGCGGTCGCGCCGGTTCAAGCTTGAAGCCTTCGATTCTGGTATCTTGAATTCGGCATCGCTTGGCGAAACCGCCCCGCGCAGGCTTGTTTAACCGCGAGAACAGCAGGAAACAGCCTTGTCCGCGTCCAATCCAATCCGTCGAAATCTTTACGAACTGGCCGTTCATGTGGGCGTGGCCCTGCGTGCGCCAGGCTGGACCTTGGCGGTCGCCGAATCCTGCACCGGGGGTTGGATCGCCAAGACCGTCACCGATATACCAGGTAGTTCCGGTTGGTTCGATCGGGGCTTCGTCACCTACAGCAATGCCGCCAAGGGTGAACTGCTGGGCGTGCGGGACGCGACCCTTGCCGAGCATGGCGCGGTCAGCGCCGAGGTCGTGGCCGAAATGGCGGTCGGCGCCCTGGAGCACAGCGGCGCCGATCTCACCGTAGCGGTCAGCGGCATCGCCGGCCCCGATGGCGGCAGCCTGGACAAGCCAGTTGGTACGGTCTACCTGGCGTGGGCCTCGCGGGAGGGTCCACCCCGCGTCGAACGCCGGCAATTCAAGGGCAGTCGCGACGCCGTGCGCCGGGAAACCGTGGTCGCTGCCCTGCAAGGGGTGCTGGATGTCCTCGCCCGCCGATCTTGACGCGCCCCGACGGCTGTTTCTCGCCTTGTGGCCGGAGGAAACCGAACGCCGGCAACTGGTGGACCTGGCGGCGAACGCCGCTGGCCGGCGACGGGTGCGCGATGACAATCTGCATCTGACCTTGGTGTTTCTGGGGGCGACCGATGCCGCCCAACTAGCCGCCTATGAATCCGCCTTGGCGGATTGGCCGGCGCTGGAACTGGAGCTGATCCTGGACCGTTACGGTTACTGGCCGCGACCACGCATCCTGTGGTTGGGTTCCAGCCGCACCCCACCAGAGCTGTACGAATGGGTGGCCGATTTGCATCGGCGATTGCGCGGCTGCGGTTTTACCCCCGAGCGGCGAGCGTTTCAGGCCCATGTGACCCTGGCCCGCAAGTTTCCCGGCCCGGCCCCGGCCCAAGCACCGGTCGCGCCGGTCCGCTGGCCGATCCACAACATCGCCCTGGTCGAATCGCTGCGGGAGGAGGGCGGCGCGCGCTATCAAGTGTTGCGCCGCTGGCCGGGTCTAGGTTAGCCGCCGGTTCTATGGAACAATTGCTGTTGGCCGCCGGTCTCGGCGGGATCGTCCGGTTTGGTCATCATCACACAGAGGGGTTCGCGGAATGGACGACAACAAGAAAAAGGCGCTCGCCGGGGCGTTGACCCAGATCGAACGCCAGTTTGGCAAGGGCGCGGTCATGCGACTAGGCGACACCAGCGTGGCCCGCGACGTGATGGTCGTGTCCACTGGCTCGCTAGGGTTGGATATCGCCCTGGGTATCGGTGGCCTGCCGCGCGGGCGCGTGACCGAAATCTACGGCCCCGAATCCTCCGGCAAGACCACCCTGGCCTTGCAGGTCATCGCCGAAACCCAGCGCCAAGGCGGTTGCGCGGCCTTCGTCGACGCCGAACATGCGCTCGATCCGATTTACGCCGCCAAGCTGGGCGTCAACGTGGACGATTTGCTGGTGTCGCAGCCCGACACCGGCGAGCAGGCCCTGGAAATCGCCGATATGCTGGTGCGGTCTGGCGCCGTCGACATCGTGGTGATCGACTCGGTCGCGGCGCTCACACCCAAGGCCGAAATCGAGGGCGACATGGGCGATTCTCACGTCGGCCTGCACGCTCGCTTGATGAGTCAGGCCCTGCGCAAGCTCACCGCCAACATCAAACGCTCTAACACCCTGGTGATTTTCATCAATCAAATCCGGATGAAGATTGGCGTGATGTTCGGCTCGCCGGAAACGACCACCGGCGGCAACGCCCTCAAGTTCTACGCTTCGGTGCGGCTGGATATCCGTCGCACGGGGTCCATCAAGAAAGGTGACGAGGTGATCGGCAACGAAACCCGGGTCAAGGTGGTCAAGAACAAGTTGGCTCCGCCCTTCAAACAGGCCGAATTTGAGATTCTCTACGGCGAGGGCGCGTCCCGGTTGGGTGAGATCATCGACCTCGGCGTCAAGGCCGGGCTGATCGAGAAATCCGGCGCCTGGTACAGTTGTGGCGGCGCCCGCATCGGCCAGGGCAAGGACAATGCCCGCGCTTATCTCAAGGAAAACCCCGAATTGGCCCGCGACCTGGAGAGCAAGATCCGCACCCACTTCCTGGCCCGTCCCGACGCGGTGCCAGGTATTGAACCCGGTGGTGCTGGCAATGACGAGACCAACGATTCCGCCACCGATGAACTGGACGCGGACCTTTGAGAAAACCGTTGCCACCGATCCGGGAGCCGTTCGCGCCAAAGCCCTGGAATTGCTGGCCCGGCGCGAGCATTCCCGGCTGGAATTGCGCCAGAAACTGATCCAGCGCGGCTATCCGCCCGCCCAGATCGATCCGGTGCTGGATCAGTTGGTCGAGGAACGCTTGCTGGACGAGGGTCGCTACGCCGAGCTTTACGCCAGTACGCGAGCCGACAAGGGCTACGGACCGTTGCGGATCGCCCGCGAACTGCGCGAGCGCGGCGTGCCGGACGAGCAGGTGACCACAAGCCTGGCCGCGCTGGATCCATTCTGGCTGCCCAAGCTGCGGGAACTGCACCGCAAGCGGTTCAAGGCTCTTGTGCCCACCGATGCCGCTGGGCGAATGCAGCAAACCCGGGTGCTGCGCCAACACGGCTTTACCCTGGACCAGATCAAGCATTTGTTCGAGACGTTCGAGACGATCTGACCCGAATCTAAAACCGAAACGAACACGACCATGACCCGCAGCGCCGAACTTCGCAAGCTTTTCCTGGACTATTTCCGCGACCACGGCCACGAGGTGGTCGCCAGCAGCCCGCTGATCCCGATCAACGACACCACGCTGCTGTTCACCAACGCCGGCATGGTGCAGTTCAAGGACGTGTTCACCGGCCGTGATCATCGCCCGTATCGCCGCGCCGCGACCGCGCAGCGTTGCGTGCGGGCCGGTGGCAAGCATAACGATCTGGAAAACGTCGGCTACACCGCTCGTCACCACACGTTTTTCGAGATGCTGGGCAACTTCAGCTTCGGCGATTACTTCAAGCGCGATGCCATCCATTTCGGCTGGGAGTTCCTGACCGGCGTCTTGAAGATGCCGGCGGACAAGCTGTGGGTGACGGTCTACGAAACCGACGACGAGGCTTACCAGGTCTGGGCCGACGAAATTCGAGTGCCGAAGGAGCGCATCGCCCGCATCGGTGACAAGCCTGGCGGCAAACGCTACGAGAGCGACAACTTCTGGGCGATGGGCGATACCGGTCCCTGCGGTCCCTGCTCGGAAATCTTCTACGATCATGGTCCCGAAATCGCCGGCGGCCCGCCCGGCACGCCCGATGCCGACGGCGACCGCTACATCGAAATCTGGAATCTGGTGTTCATGCAGTTCGACCGCGGCGCCGACGGCACGCTGACCCCGCTACCCAAGCCCTCGGTGGATACCGGCATGGGGCTGGAACGGCTGGCGGCGGTGATGCAGGGCGTCCACAGCAACTACGAAATCGACCTGTTTCAAAACCTGATCCGGGCCGCCGCCGAAGCGACTGGAGCGGCGGACTTGCATTCCAGTTCGTTGCGCGTCATCGCCGATCATATCCGCGCCACTGCCTTCCTGATCGCCGACGGTGTGCTGCCGTCCAACGAAGGACGCGGCTATGTACTGCGCCGGATCATGCGCCGTGCCCTGCGCCACGGTCACAAGCTGGGTGTTGAGGGCAGCTTCTTCCACAAGCTGGTTGCGCCGTTGGTTGCGGAGATGGGAGATGCCTATCCCGAATTGGCCAGCGCCGCCGATCAGGTCACCCGTGTCATCCGGCAGGAAGAAGAGCGTTTCGCCGAAACCCTGTCTCACGGAATGCGGTTGTTGGAAGACGGCATCGCTCAACTGTCCGGTGCGGTCATCCCCGGCGAGACCGTGTTCAAGCTGTACGACACCTACGGCTTCCCGGTCGATTTGACCGCCGACATCGCTCGCGAGCGCGGCTTGCAAGTGGACAACGCCGGTTTCGAGCGGGAAATGGAAGCCCAGCGGGAGCGCGCCCGCGCCCACAGCCAGTTCGGTTTGCGCCAGACCGCCGATCTCGACGTCGCGGGTTGCACCGAGTTTCACGGCTACGACCGGCTGGAAGAGGAAGCAACGGTGGTCGCGCTGTTCCGCGACGGCAAGGCGGTCGCGGAACTGAATGCCGAGGACGAAGGCGTGGTGATATTGGACCACACTCCGTTCTACGCCGAATCGGGCGGCCAAGTCGGCGATGTCGGCTGGCTGCGAGCCGATGGCGCTGAATTCGAAGTCCGCGATACCCAGAAACAAGGCGAGGGGGTTTTCGCGCACGTCGGCGCGTTGAAGCAGGGTCGGTTGCGGCGCGGCGCCACGCTATCGGCGCAAGTGAACGCCGCCCAGCGTCAGGCTACTGCCCTGCATCACTCCGCGACGCATCTGCTGCACGCCGCGCTACGCCGGGTATTGGGAGCGCATGTCACCCAGAAAGGCTCGCTAGTGGACCCGCAGCGGCTGCGCTTCGACTTTGCGCATTTTGAACCTGTCAGCGCCGAACAACTCGAAACTATAGAGCGCATCGTCAACGCCCAGATTCGCGGCAACGTCGCGGTGGAAACCACCATCATGGCGCCGGAAGAGGCCATCGCCACCGGCGCAATGGCCCTGTTCGGCGAGAAGTATGGGGATAAGGTTCGAGTATTGCGCATGGGCGACTTCTCCACCGAGTTGTGCGGCGGTACCCACGTCCGGCGGGTCGGCGACATCGGCCTGTTCAAAATCGTGGCTGAGGGCGGCGTGGCGGCTGGGGTACGGCGCATCGAGGCGGTCACCGGCGAACGAGCGCTGGATTACGTGGCCTCGCTTCAGGACCGCGCCCGGCAAGTGGCGCAACTGGTCAAGGGCGACCGCGACAACTTCCCGGATAAGGTTCGACAACTCGTCGACCGAACCCGGCAGATGGAGAAGGAAATCGAACAACTCAAGGGCCGGTTGGCCAGTGGTCAGGGCGCCGACTTGCTGAGTCAGGCGGTGCAGGTGGACAGCATCAAGGTGCTGGCCGCCCGGCTAGATGGTGTGGACGTCAAGACCCTACGCGAGGCGGTGGACCGCTACAAAGACCAGCTCAAGGCGGCGGCGGTGGTACTAGCCACGGTTGAGGACGGCAAGGTGCGATTGGTGGCTGGTGTAACTCCGGCCGAAACCCAACGGGTCAAAGCAGGTGATCTAGCAAATGCCGTTGCCCAACAGATTGGGGGCAAGGGTGGTGGCCGCGCCGACATGGCCCAGGCTGGCGGCACCGATCCCACGAAACTGGACCATGCCCTGCGTTCTGTGCCAGAGTGGGTACGCGGTCAACTGATCTGAACCCCATCTAGCGGTAGTGCGTCGCCGCACCGGAATTGCTTGGAGATTTTCCGCCTTTCGCTATAATCGCCGCTTTTACGCCCCGTCGGGCATTTCCCGGTCGGGAAGGGCATTAGCCTTTGTTTCGATAGGGAAACTATGGCGCTTATCGTACAAAAGTATGGCGGTACCTCGGTGGGCAACCTTGAGCGTATCGAGAACGTGGCGGAAAAAGTAATCGGCTGGCGCGCGCGTGGCGATCAGGTGGTGGTCGTGGTATCGGCCATGAGCGGCGAAACGGATCGGCTGATCGGGTTGGCCAAGGGCATTACCCCCCGCCCCAATCCCCGTGAGCTGGATGTGCTGTTGGCCACTGGTGAGCAAGTGACGATAGCGCTCTTGTGCATTGCCTTGGAAAAGCGCGGCTGTCCGGCCCGCTCCTACACCGGCGGTCAGGTTCGTATCCTCACTGACAATGCCTTCAACAAGGCTCGCATCCAAGAGATCGAAGCCAGCGCCATGCGCGCCGAACTCGACGCGGGCCGGGTGGTGGTGGTGGCTGGGTTCCAGGGGGTGGATGAGGATGGCAACATCACCACCCTAGGTCGGGGCGGCTCCGACACCACGGCGGTAGCGTTGGCCGCCGCCTTGAAGGCTGATGAATGTCAGATTTACACCGATGTGGACGGGGTTTACACCACGGATCCCCGAGTGGTGCCGGAAGCTCGACGGCTGAATCGCATCACCTTCGAGGAGATGCTGGAGATGGCCAGCCTCGGCTCCAAGGTACTGCAAATCCGCTCGGTGGAATTCGCCGGCAAACACAATGTCCCATTACGAGTGCTCTCCACCTTTCAGGAAGGGCCGGGCACGTTGATCACCTTCGAGGAAGCGTTCGAGGCGGAAACCGTGGAGAAAGAACTGATAGCGGGGATTGCGTTCAACCGCGACGAGGCCAAGCTCACCGTGCTGGGCGTTCCGGACCGACCAGGCATTGCTTTCAGTATCCTGGGGCCGGTGTCCGACGCCAACATTGAAGTGGATATGATCATCCAGAATATCGGGCGCGACAGTACCACCGACTTCACCTTCACGGTGCATCGCAACGACTACGAGCGTGTCCTGGAAATCCTCAAGCAACATGCTGCCCAACTCGGTGCCCGCGAAGTGTCGGGCGACACCAAGATCGCTAAACTGTCGCTGGTCGGCATCGGCATGCGGTCTCACGCCGGCGTTGCCAGCAGGATGTTCCAGGCGTTGGCGAAGGAAGGGATCAACATCCGCATGATCTCGACTTCCGAGATCAAGATTTCGGTGGTGGTGGACGAGAAGTACCTGGAGCTGGGGGTTCGCGCCCTTCATGAGGCTTTCGAACTGGATAAGGTGGCTTGATCCTCGATCGCGCTCTGGCGTAAGCCGGGGTGGGGACGAGCATGAACATGCGAAAAAATCCACCGGTGGGAATGGACCGTTTGCAGACGCGAACGGTCAAAAACCGCAAGACGACCTGATGCTGTTATATGGAAAACAAGGAGTAGCTTGACATGTTGATTCTGACGCGCAGAGTTGGGGAGACGCTGATGATCGGTGACGAAGTGACTGTGACCGTACTTGGCGTCAAAGGTAATCAGGTCCGCATTGGTGTTAATGCGCCCAAGGATATTGCGGTGCATCGTGAGGAAATCTACGAACGGATCAAACGTGAGCAAGATTCCGCCTCCGGCGCAGCGCAACCGCCAGCCAGTCACAACGCTTGAAGCCAGGAGCTTTAAGTTGGTATTCATAAGCGGTATACTGAGAGCTTTAGTGTCTATATGGGCACGCATCACCCTGGAGAGATGGCCGAGCGGCTGAAGGCGCTCCCCTGCTAAGGGAGTATGGGGTCA
>JAVMKH010000173.1:0-2782 GCA_031732935.1 Candidatus Contendibacter sp. | reverse complement strand
TGATCACCGAATACAGGTTCCGCAGTCCGTCGCGCACGATCCGGGCCGTATCGGGGCGAGTCAGATTATCCAGGATCGGTTTGTCGTATTCATCCACCAGCACCACCAACCGCTGGCCGCTTGCGGCGTGGGCTTGGCGAATCAATTCCGCGAAACAGCCGTCGATACCGGTTTCCGTGCAGCTCAAGCCCAGGGTGGCTTGGTTGATACGGAGCTGTTCCCGAATCTTGCGTTCCAGGTCTTCCGGGCTTTGCACCACTCCGCCACCGAAGCTGAAACGGATGATCGGGTAGCGTTTCGCCCAGTCCCATCGATCGTGGACGAACAGGTCCCGAAACAGCGGTTCGTTGCCGGCGAACAATTCGGCCAGAGTGTCGAGGAACAGCGATTTACCGAAGCGGCGCGGGCAGGAGAGGAAGTAATACCGTTTTCCGATAGGTTTTATCTTTTTCAGATCAAGAACCACACTGTTCGTCATACCCGCGAAAGCGGGTATCCAGTTTTTCAGCGGCTGCCTGGATTCCCGCATTCGCGGGAATGACGAAAACCTATTCAGAATTGGTATAATACTTGCCGGTCTGGATCAGTTGCAGGGCGAAACCGGTCTTGTCGACGTAGTAGTAGTCGCTGTCTTCGCGAATCTCGCGGAAGGTTTGGATCCCGATGGGCAGTTTCTGGCGGATCATGGGCGGCGTCCGGGGGCGGGAGAGTTTCGGTTCATTCTAATCCCTGACCACCCCCAGCGCCTTCGTCGCCCCCGGTCGGACTCCCACGCTGGAGCATGAGAGTCCGCCCGATGGGTCGATTACCCGCCGCGCCGCCGCGTCCGCCAGAGCAGGCTGCCGAATAACGCGCTGAAGAGCAGCAGCGCCCATTCGCCCAGGGTGGGAATCCCCGTTGCTCCATTCCCAACATTGGGCGGCACGCCGGGACCGCCCTGATCCACGATGTCGCCGTCGGCGACCAGATCGTCGTCCCCCAGACCCCCATCGGTGATGGTGAAGGTGGCGGTGTTGCCGGCGAGGGTGGCGGGCAGGACGTACCAGTGGTTACTGGGATCGCCCGCCGTGGGGCCGTATTTCCAGTATTGCGTGTCCGGCGGCAACGGGTTCGGATAGGTCATGGTGAGCGTGATCGTCCCGCCGGTGGGACAGACGGCGGTGAAGCCGAACAGACCGTAGGGGAAGATGACGCCGGGGGGCAGCGGGGTCGGGGCAACGGGGAAGCTGGTCGTGCCGTTGGCGAAGCCGATGCAGGTGCCGCCGGTGAGGGCGGCGGTCACGAGGCCACCGCCGGCATTGCCTTGCGCGGTGGTGGCGAGCACTTCATGGGGTTCGCCAGCGGACACGCTGCCGTTGAAGGTGCCGTCGCCGGCATAGGTCGCCGTCAGCGTCTTGGTCCCGGCGCTGGTGGGGGTGAGGTTGCAGGTTCCCGCCGCGACCGTGCCGATGCAATTCACGGTCCCGTCGCTGACCGTCACGTTGCCGGTCGGGGTGCCGCCGCCGACCGGGGTGACGGTGAAGTTGACCGGGATCGCCTGGCCGACCGCCGAGGGGTCGGGGGTGTCGCTGGTGATCGCGGTGGTGGTGGCCTGGTTGACCGTCAGATTGGTCGTGCCTTGGCTGGGGGCATAGCCGTTGTCGCTGCTGTAGTCCGCCGTGAAGGCGTGCGGGCCGATGCCGAAGCCGCCGGTGACCGTGCAGGTGGCGCTGCTGCTGCTCAGGGGGCGAGGTTGCGCGCCTTCGGCGCACGTCAACGGCGACCCGCCTTCCTGGAAGCTCACGGTGCCGGTGGCGGCGGTGGGACTGACCGTGGCGGTCAGGGCGACGGTTTGGCCAAGGGCCGCCGGTGACGGCGCGGCGACGAGCACAGTGGTGGTGAGAAGGAGTTCATAGGCGCCGAGATCGCAAGCGCCGCCGCTGGGTTGTGGGCGGGTGATGCCGCGCTGGTCGGTGGCGGGGCAACCCGCATTGGTTCCGGCGTTGATCGCTGGGCTACCGGCCAGCAGGGCCATGGTCTGGGTCAGGCCGCCGTTGTTGGCGAGCGCGCCGAGTTGCGGATCGGTATTCAGGGTGGGAGCGCCCGTTTGCGTGGGGCTGCCGATGGCGGTGAAGCTTTGCACCAGGTTGGTCGAAGCGCCGCCGTTCAGGGTAAAGGCCACGCTGGCGCTGTTAGTCTGACTCGGGTTGTTGCGGCTCTGATCCAGGTTGACAATCAGATCGCTGACCGGGTTGGTTCCGTCGGTGCTGCCGGCCAGAATGCTGTTGGTCAGGGTCAGGGTGGCGGTCACGGGTCCGCCGTCGGGGCGGTTGGCATGAGCCAGGCTGTAAACCGCGCCGCCGGTGGCGCTGCCGTTCAGGGTGCCGGCGCCGGCCTGGACCTGGTTAGCGGCGAGGGTGACATTGGTGAGGGTGACCGTGCCGTCCAGGTTGAACAGGCCGCCGCCGTGGCCGCTGCCGCCGCCGTAGCCGGCGCCCCCCAGGGCGCGGTTGCCGGTGACGGTGCTGTTGACGGCGGTCACCGATCCATACATGGAGAACACCGCCCCCCCCAGCCCCGCGCCGCCGCCGCCGGCGCCGCTAGTGCTGCTGCCGAATGCGCCACTGCCGCCGCCGAAACCGCCGACGCCGCCAATACCGACACCGAAGCCGCCGCCGCCGCCGCCGCCGAAGCCGCCGTTGCTGCTGCCGACGCCGGGGCCGCCGCCACCACCGAAGCCGCCGCCGCCGCCGCCGCCGCCGTTGGCGGTGAAGTTGCTACCCGCGCCGCCGCCGCCGACGCC
>JAVMKH010000172.1:0-14260 GCA_031732935.1 Candidatus Contendibacter sp. | reverse complement strand
ACCTGTATGGCGACGTGATCGACCAACACGCGCGATACGACCGTCTTGTGGAGCGCATCGAGCGTCGTTTGAATTTGGCCGATGGTTGAGACTTTCGCGTACCTTGGCACGGCGGGTTAGCGAAGCGTAACCCGCCGATTCGGTGAGACTTCCCCTATGGCATCGCCTCGATCTGAACCCACGCAGTACCGCTCATCGCGAGTCGGCGCGCGGCGGCGCGAGAGAGATCGATAACCCGCCCCCGGAGCGATCCTCGATCGTTGATCGTTACTAGGACCGTCTTGCCGTTGTCGAGGTTGGTGACCCTGGCCTGGGTCCCGAGCGGTAAGCTCCGATGCGCGGCGGTGAGGGCGTATTGATTGAAGCGTTCGCCGCTGGCGGTCTTCTTGCCGTGAAAGCCCGGTCCATACCAGGACGCCTTACCGGTCTGAACGCCGCCCGCATTCGCTTCAAGGGGAACAGTGGCGAGGGCGAGGGCGGTCGATACCAGGAGGAATGAGGTCGTAGCCAGCGCCCAATGAAACCGGCGCGGCGAGACATGGCGTTCGTTCACGAAAGAACCTCTTCGGTTGGGTCGTGGAAACCCCTGAGCTGCGTCAGACAGCGGGGGGCATCGTCCCGAACTGGGAAAACGTCATGAGCGAAGCGTACCACGTCTTCTTGGGTGAATGTCCAGCCCAGCGCCGAAGAAATTGAAGTATTTTTATATAACTTATTGATAAATACATTTAATTATTTTTTCAATCAACGTTCATATCAGATTGATAATGCTCATATTTAAAGATATCAAACCAATTTTTATACAATTACTTGATAAATTAGTTCAATAATTTGAATTGAAATCAGTATCTTAACAATCACTTCGTCTTCTTGCGCCAGCGCACGCCGAACTGTCCTTATGCTATTTATGGTTAGAATATATTATAATATAATATAATATTTTTTCTTTAAACCCCTATCTTGATCATCCAGTGATGAGCCGATCATTGTATTTTGAAATTGAGGAATCTGCCGAAGAATTAAGATGAATCATGAACGAACAGACCCGTGCTAAATTTCGAGAGCGGCTCCAAATTCTTTATTGGATCAAAACTGGATTTTACAATTCCCTACAGGAGTTAGCCGATCATCTAGGGCGATCAAAGTCCTTCATCGTGAAGTGGCTAAAAGTGTATCCTACTGAAGGATTGGCTGGGTTATTACAGTGAAATTATCATGGTGGCCGTCGTTCAAAAATTTCCGAAGCCATGGTGGCCGCTCCCCAGGTCCGCCTCAACGATCCGACTCAAGGGTTTCATCGTTATGGAGAAATTCGGCAGTGGCTTCTCCAGGAATACGAGGTCGATATTCCTGATTCAACGGTGCATCAGGTGGTTCAGTATCGTTTAAAAGCGAAGTTCAAGGTCGCGCGCCCAACCCGCGTTCGTTGCGATGAGGAAGCCGTGGTTTCCTTTAAAAAACTCTCGCAACAGCTTGATATAATTGATGTTTTTCAACAAGTTGATAACAAAACGGTCCGACCCATGCGCTATGGGAGTCAAGATGAGGGCCGCTTTGGATTAGAGACGATTACCCGACAGGTTCTCACCGCGCTTGGGATCAAACCCGTCGATCCAATCCAATGGAGCTTTCAATCATTTTATCGTTATGGTTCGGTTGAGCCGCTGAGCGGCGATAATTTATTTTTGGAATTTTCTCATTTAAATGCGGAGTGTTTCCAGGTGTTTTTGAATGAGTTCTCTAAAGCGTATCCCCACCATCTAAATATGATTCAACTCGACCATGGTCGATTTCATTCCGCTAAGAAACTAACGATCCCTGATAATATCGTCTTATTATTTTAGACGCCTTACAGCTCGGATGTGAACCCCATCGAACGAGTCTGGCAATTTATAAAAGATCAGCTGTGCTGAATCAATCTAAAAACCCTGGATGAGCCGCGTAAAAAAGCGGATGAAATGATTCAATCGATTCTCCCAAGCCAAGTGGCTTCCTTAACCAGCTTTTATTTTATCTTATCCGCATTAAAATAGTAAAACATATTGGTAATTGGTATAATAATGCGTAAATCCTATGTAGCCTTGCGGGACAGCCAACCGGTCGAAACCGCATTGGGTTACTTCAATGGGCTCTGACCGGATTCCTCGCCAAACGAGTTTTCAACTCCGGCCGGTCCAAGCGACCTTGTACAGATCCAGCCGCCGGTCGCGAAAATTGCGCACGCTGCCATGCACCCGCATTTCCTTGAGACTGTCCAAGTCCAGGTCCACGATCAGGGTCATCTCGGTGTTTGGCGTGGCCTCGGCGGCGATGGCGTCGTGCGGAAAGGCGAAATCGGACGGGGTGAACACCGCCGCTTGGGAGTACTGCATGTCCATGTTCTCCACCTTGGGCAGGTTGCCGACGCTGCCGGAGATCACCACGTAGCACTCGTTCTCGATGGCCCGCGCCTGGGCGCAGCGCCGCACCCGCAGATAGGCGTTCTTGGTGTCGGTCCAGAACGGTACGAACAGGATTTGCATACCCTGATCGGCCAGCAGGCGCGGCAGTTCGGGAAATTCGACGTCATAGCAAATCAGGATGCCGATCTTGCCCACGTCCAGCTCGAACGCCTTGAGCGAGTCACCACCCTGCAAGCCCCAGTAGGCGCGTTCGTCGGGGGTGATGTGCAGCTTCGATTGCTTGTCCCAGGTGCCGTCGCGTCGGCATAGGTAGGCGGCGTTGTACAGCGCGCCACCGCCATATTCCGGCATGCTGCCCGCGATGATGTTGACATTGTAGGCCACCGCCAGTTGCACCATGGCCTCGCGCAGCGGCTCGGTGAATTCGGCCAGTCGCCGCACGGCCTCGGCGGTGCCCCGTTCATTGAATTGCCCCATCAGCGGGCCATTGAAAAACTCTGGGAACAGCACGACATCGGTCTTGTAGCCGGCCACCGCGTCCACGAAATACTCCACCTGCTGTAACAGCTCCTCCAGCGAAGCGGTCTGGCGCATCTGCCACTGCACCGCCCCGACTCGCACCACCGATTTGCGCCCGCCGATCAGAACTTCCTTATCCTCGTAGTAGATGTTCAGCCATTCCAGCAACACCGCATACGCCTTGGATTCGGCGTCGTCCGGCAGGTAGCTGGTGACGATCCGGCGGATGTGAAAATCATTGGCCAGTTGGAAGGTGAGGATGGGATCGATCAGTTCCTTGGCCTTGACCTGTTCAACGTACTGCTGGGGCGTCATATCATGGGCGTACCGACCGTAGCCTGGGATCCGGCCGCCCACCACGATGGCGCGTAGGTTCAGTTTCTCGCATAGTTCCTTGCGGGCGTCGTACAGCCGCCGACCCAACCGCATGTCGCGGTAGCTGGGATGCACGAAGATATCCACGCCGTACAGGGTGTCGCCGTTGGGGTCGTGGGTGGTGATGTAGCCGTCGCCGATGATCTGCCAATAGGTGTGGCGGTCGCCGTAGTGGCTGTAATCCACGAGCAGGCTGATGGCGGCGGCCACCACCTTGCCGTTGTCCTCGATGCAGATTTGCCCTTCGGGAAACCGGGCGATTTGCGAGGCGAACTGTTCACGGGTCCAGGCGCCATCCATGTTGTGGTAGACCAGATCCATGATCTCCCGAACATCGCCATAATCCGCCAAGCGCAAATTGCGCAGCTTGAGCCGGTGTTGAACTGGGTGGTCGAAGGTTTTTTCAGCCATGTTCACAATATCAGTTGAATATAATCACGATAGATGCAGCGATCCATCACCACCGTCAGGCCCGCTGCCCGCGCCCGCAGCGCTGCCGCCTCATCAACGACGCCATCCTGCAACCAGAGCGCCGGCAGTTTCAGGGCGATGCAGTCGTCCACAATGCCGGCGACATGGCTTGGTTCGCGGAACACATCCACCAGATCCACCGGTTCCGGCAACTCGCGCAGGCTGGGATACGCGCGCGCGCCCAAAACCTCCCGCACCGCCGGATTGACCGGGATGATGCGATAGCCGAAGCCTTGCAGCGCTCGGGCAACGCCATGGCTGGGCCGACTCGGCGAGGCGGACAGGCCGACCACGGCAATAGTCTTGATCCGCCGCAACAGGGTGCGGATTTCATCGGTGGAGGGATTGGTGAAATGGTCGCTCATCAGTTTAACTCCTGAGGAAATCCCGCGCTCACGCCAGCACCGATTCGCCAGCGTACAAATCCGCCAGTCGCTCGCGCCAACGCACCACCTGAAACCGCCCGCCGTCCACCATCACCTCGGCGGCGCGCGGGCGGGCATTGTAATTGGAACTCATGGCGAACCCATACGCTCCAGCGGAGCGCACCGCCAACAAGTCGCCGGATTCGATGTTCAGTTCTCGGTCCTTGCCAAGAAAATCGCCGGTCTCGCAGATCGGCCCGACCACATCGTAGCGGCGCGGCTCACCTTCGGTTCGTGGTTCGACCGGGATGATTGCTTGCCAGGCCGAGTACAGCGCGGGGCGCAGCAGATCGTTCATGGCCGCATCCACCACCGCGAAATTCTTGTCCTCGCCCGGCTTGAGCAGTTCCACTCGTGTCACCAGGATACCGGCGTTGCCCACAATCGCTCGGCCCGGTTCGATCAGGATTTCATAGGGTTTGCCGCGAAGGTGCGCCATCAGCGCGGCGGCATGATCGGCCGGAAGCGGTGGCTCCTCGTCGCGATAGCGGATGCCCAGGCCGCCGCCCAGATCGAGATGGCGAATCTGGATCTCCTCCCTTTCTAATCGCGCCACCAACGCCAGCACCCGCTCCAGCGCGTCCACGAACGGCGCCACCTGGGTCAGTTGCGAGCCGATGTGGCAATCCACGCCGATCACGTCCAGATGCGGCGACGCAGCGGCCTGGGCGTAAATCGCCAGCGCCCGGTCCGGGGCGATGCCGAACTTGTTCTGTTTCAGGCCGGTGGAAATGTAAGGATGGGTGTTGGCGTCCACATCAGGATTGATGCGCAGGGAAATCGGGGCGCGCTGCCCACGCTCCGCCGCCATCCGTTCCAACAGCGCCAGTTCCGCCTCGGACTCGACATTAAAACAGCGAATGCCGACTTCCAGGGCGTGTTCCAATTCATCACGGCGTTTGCCGACCCCGGAAAACACCACCTTGCTGGGATCGCCACCCGCCGCCAACACCCGCTCCAGTTCGCCACCCGACACGATGTCGAACCCCGAACCCAGCCGGGCCAGCAGATTGAGCACGGCCAGATTGCCGTTAGCCTTGACCGCGTAGCAAACCAGATGGGGATGGTCGGCGAAGGCATGATCGAACGCGCGCCAATGCCGTTCGATGGTGGCGCGGGAGTAGACGTAGCAGGGAGTTCCAACCGTCGCCGCGATGTCGGCGACCGGGACATTCTCGGCGAACAGCCGACCGTCGCGATATTCAAAATGATCCATGGCTCAGGGGTTCGCGGGCGAAGGTTGCTCGGCGGTCGCCGGTTGGGCGGAGGGCGACGCGGGCGGAGGTTGTTCGGAGGCCGTCGGTGGCGCGGAAGATTTAGGCAAGTACAGCGGACCTTTCTGACCGCAGCCGACCAGCAGCGCGGCCAGCGCCAGCCACGCCGGCAACAATCTGGGGCAAAACCTCTGCATTCAAGTAATCCTCGCGGGCGGCGAACCAGGGGGTTGCCAGTATAACCCGCATCGCGCCAACGAGCGCGGCTTGACAAGCCGGGCCGCTTCGCGGCTAATGCCGCTCACTGGCTTGTCACGGGAATTTCTTCATGAGTGAAACGCTGTTGACCACCCTCGAAATCGAACCTGCGGGCGCCGCTCGCTCCAGCGTAATCTGGATGCACGGCCTGGGTGCCGACGCCCGTGACTTTGAGCCCATCGTGCCGGAACTGCGCCTGCCGGCCGAACTGGGCATTCGCTTCGTGTTTCCCAACGCGCCGATCCGACCGGTCACGGTCAACGGCGGGATGCGGATGCGCGCCTGGTACGATGTGCTGACCATGGACCTGCCGCGCCGCGAGGACCCTGATGGCGTGTACGCTTCCGAGCGAGCGATTAATGCGCTGCTCGAACGCGAGAAACAGCGCGGCGTTTCGGCCGATCACATCGTGCTGGCCGGCTTTTCCCAGGGCGGGGCGATGGCGTTGCATACGGGATTGCGCTACCCGAACCGATTGGCCGGCATCCTGGCTTTGTCCTGCTATATCCCGCTGACCAGCAAACTGAATGACGAGCGCCGCCCGGCCAATCAGCCGACGCCGATTTTCATGGCCCACGGCGATTACGATGCCGTCATCCCCATGCGTTACGGCCAACAAAGCGCTGAATTGCTGAAAAATATGGGTTATCGGGTGGAATGGCAGAATTACGGCATGGGCCATGAAGTGTGCTGGGAGGAAATCCGCGATATCGCTCAATGGCTGGGGCGGGTGTTGGCGGTATCCATTATCTGAGAAATCATCGGGATGTGACAGCGTCAACCTGCCACTTGAATGAGGCCAACCGAAATGGATCCAGAGAAATTTTGGCAACTCATCGATGCGTCTCGCCAATCAGACCTTGTGCCCCAATCCGAGCAGCTTGCTGTAGCCCTAAAAACACTAACCCTGCCTGAAATCATAGGATTTGATCAGCGTTATCATTGCTTGGTGATGGCAGTCACTACTGGAGATCTCTACGGGGCGGGCAGTTTGATAAACGGCAGGTCTTTATCCGATGATAGCTTTGAGTATTTTGGCAACTGGTTGGTCGCACAGGGTCGCACCGTCTATGAAGACGCGCTGATCGAAGCCGATACACTCGCCGCTCTTCCAGAGGTGGATGAACTTGAAGCATGGGATGAAGATGTAGCTGGCACAGCCTATGACGTTTATAAAGCCAAGACAGGTGACAACATTTACGAACAACAATGGAAATGTAATATTGCAGAAAATAACATTGATAAGCGACAACTACAATTTAAATTTAATATCATGGAAATTGATATTATCCCAAGAATCAAGTTTGATTGTCGTGATTACTGCGCGGAAGCGTTCCTCAAAAATCGGTTTCCTTATCTCTGGAAGATTTATGGCATCCGGTACAAATAGATCGCCTTTAAGCCATTAAAAATTTTATCTTCGATCCTGTATTCATCCCAAGGCTCCATAGCATGAAATGGAGCTTCTTCATCAAGGAAAATATCTCATTTCTTCATGGCCAGTTATGGATGCGGCATGATGAACACTATCATGTTGATTTATCGGTGCTTTGTAAACCGTTTTCAGGTCAATGATAACTAGCGCTTGCCACTGGTAGAAAACTCATGAATAACGACTTGCTTATCAAAATTACTCACCGAATATCGGTTTACGGTGCCATCGCCTTAACTTACTGGGTCTTTATCTTCTTAATCGTCACTGTTTTTGATTTAAAAATATTTCGTGAAAGGATGACCGAAACGTTTTTTCTTAGCGTGCTTGGCATACTTTCTATTTTAGGCGGCGCTTTAGTCCTTAACCTCGTATCCAATCTATCCAAGATTTCGGCTGCTTTGTCTCAAAATTCAAACCTAGAATCCAGTCCGACGCCAAAAACTCGCAGGTTTCTGGCGCTTTTTCTCCTCTCATTTCCACTGATCATGGTTGGACTGTTCGCTGGCCATGAGATATCCGCTCAACGAAAGAAAAGTCTTATGATTGGATCGGCTGAAAAACTCATCTCGGAAAACCAAGCGTTCCTTGCTCTACTTGCGGATTATCAGTTTTCTCCGGAGTATATCAAGGTCGCCGAAACCACACTGAATGTCATCAGCAAGATCGACAAGCATTTACCTGAAACCTTGGTCATTGTCCCCGATGTCATCGAGGGCAAAAAGGTTTTTCTTGGGTTTGGTGGGAGGCAGTACGGTTACGACCAGAAAGATAAACTTGAAAAAGCCAGATACATCTACCCAACCTCGTGGAAGGAACGGGACTACCTTGAGCGTGTTTTCTCCAGCAATGAAACAGGCTATCAATTTTACACCGAAAAGGGAAACTACCAACTCTACTTTCCGACAAAAATCGAAGGAAAAAAACTCGTTTTGTATTTTTCTGATTTCCAGCGCTACGGAAAATTCGGTTCCTAGCCATCTCGCCGGAGCGTGGCGCGCTCCATTGCGCTGGCCCACTGCTTACCCATCCAGCGCACGGCTCAAGGCCGAAAACCCACGACGGTGCTCATCCAGCCGCAGGCTGTCCCAACCGCAGCTCCGCCGACCGGGCATGAGCGGTCAAGCCTTCGCCCCGCGCCAGGATTGAAGCCGTGCGGCCCAGGCTCGCGGCTCCAGCGGGCGAGCACTGAATCAGACTGGTGCGCTTCTGAAAATCGTAGACACCCAGCGGCGAGGAAAACCGCGCGGTCCTTGAAGTGGGCAGCACGTGGTTGGGACCGGCGCAATAATCGCCCAGCGCCTCGGCGGTGTAACGGCCCATGAAGATCGCGCCAGCATGGCGGATCAGCGGCAGCAACGCCTCCGGCTGCTCCACCGACAATTCCAGATGCTCCGGGGCGATGAAATTGACCACTTGCGCGGCCTCGGCCAAATCGAGCGTCCGGATCAGCGCCGCGCGCCGGGTCAACGAGGCTTCGATGATGCCCCGTCGTTCCATGCCCGGCAACAGTCGTTCGATGCTGGCCGCGACCCGCTCCAGAAATACTGGATCGGGGCTGATCAAAATCGGCTGCGCGTCCTCGTCATGCTCGGCTTGCGAGAACAGATCCATGGCGATCCAGTCGGGATCGGTCAGCCCATCGCAAACCACCAGAATTTCCGACGGCCCGGCGATCATGTCGATGCCGACCGCGCCGAACACCTGCCGCTTAGCGGCGGCGACGTAGACGTTGCCCGGCCCGACGATCTTGTCCACCTGCGGCACGGTGGCGGTGCCGTGGGCTAGGGCGGCGACCGCCTGCGCCCCACCGATACGGAACACCCGATCCACGCCAGCCACGGCGGCGGCGGCCAGCACCAGATCGTTCGACTCGCCGCCCGGCGTCGGCGCGACCATGATCACTTCCGGCACACCCGCGACCTTGGCGGGAATGGCATTCATCAACACCGAGGACGGATAGGCCGCCTTGCCGCCGGGCACATACAATCCAACTCGATCCAATGGCGTCACCTGCTGGCCGAGCACCGTGCCGTCGGCTTCGGTGAAAGTCCACGACTCCTGCTTTTGCCGCTCGGCGTAGGCGCGAATGCGCGCGGCGGCCGTTTCCAGCGCCGCTCGCTGTTCGGCGGGAATGGCGGTCAGCGCCCGCCGCAAGCGTTCGGCGGGAATTTCCAGATCGGCGGCGCGGCCAACTTCCAGCCGGTCGAAACGATGGGTGTATTCCAGCAGGGCGTCGTCGCCACGCGCGCGCACCTGGGCAAGAATCTCGCGCACCGTAGTGGTCACGGCCTCGTCGGCGACACCTTCCCAGGCGGTCAAGGCTTCTAGGCGCGGCCAGAAATCGGCATCGGCGGTATTCAGGCGTTGGATGTCCAGCATGATCGCTTTTCCGGGCAGTGAAGTCCCTCTCTCCCCTTGTGGGAGAAGGGCCGGGGGCGAGGGGAAGTTAGGCGTCCACGGCGGCGGCCATGCTAGCCATGATCGCCTTGATCCGGGCGTGCTTCATCTTCATCGCGGCCTTGTTGACGATCAACCGCGAACTGATGTCGGCGATCGGTTCCAGCGGCGCGAGACCATTAGCCTTCAGCGTGTTGCCGGTATCCACCACATCGACGATGTAATCGGCCAGCCCCACCAACGGCGCCAGTTCCATCGACCCGTACAGCTTGATGACTTCCACCTGTCGGCCCTGATCGGCGAACCAGCGTCGGGTAGTGTTGGCGTACTTAGTGGCGACGCGAGGCCGGCCCGAGCGGGGACGATGACGGGGATCGCCGGCCACCATCAGCCGGCAGCGGGCAATTTTCAAATCCAGTGGTTCGTACAACCCCTCGCCGCCGTGCTCCAGCAGCACGTCCTTGCCGGCCACCCCCAGATCGGCCGCGCCGTACTGGACATAGGTCGGCACGTCGGTGGCGCGGAGGATGACCAGCTTCACATCCGCTTGGTTGGTGTCGAGAATCAGCTTGCGGCTGGTTTCGGGGTCGTCGAGCGGCGCGATACCCGCCGCCGCCAGCAACGGCAAGGTTTCCTTGAAGATGCGCCCCTTGGACAGCGCGATGGTCAACGACGCGGTCATGCGGGATTCAACCCGGCGTCCGGCGGATGCGCGCGCCCAGGTGCGACAGCTTTTCCTCGATGCAGTCGTAGCCGCGGTCGATATGGTAAATCCGATCCACCACGGTATCGCCGTCCGCCACCAGCGCCGCCAAGATCAGGCTGGCCGAGGCGCGCAAGTCGGTGGCCATGACCGGCGCGCCGGTCAACTTGGGCACGCCGACGCTGATGGCGGTGTTGCCTTCCAGATCGATTTTCGCCCCCATCCGGAGCAGCTCGTTGACGTGCATGAAACGGTTTTCGAACACCGTTTCGGTGATCATGCCCACGCCCTCGGCGACGGCATTGAGCGCGACGAACTGGGCCTGCATGTCAGTGGGAAACGCCGGGTAGGGCGCGGTGCGAATGCGCACCGCCTTGGGCCGGCCACCGTTCATGTCCACTTCGATCCAATCGGGACCGGTGTTGACCCAGACGCCGGCATCTTCCATCTTCAGCAACACCGCCTCCAGCGTGTCGGGCCGGGTGTCCTTGACCTTGACCCGGCCACCGGTGATCGCGCCGGCCAGCAGATAGGTGCCGGTTTCGATCCGATCCGGCAACACCTGATAGTCGGCTCCATGCAGGGAGTCCACTCCCTCGATCACGATGGTGTCGGTACCGGCGCCGTCGATCCGGGCGCCCATGGCGTTCAGACAGTCGGCCAGGTCCACCACCTCCGGCTCGCGGGCGGCATTCTCTAAAATGGTGGTGCCCTGGGCCAGGGCAGCGGCCATCAGCAGGTTTTCCGTCCCGGTCACGGTCACTAGGTCAAGAACGATGCGGGCTCCCTTCAATCGGTCGGCGCGGGCGCGAATATAGCCGCTTTCGACCTTGATATCGGCGCCCATTGCTTCCAAACCCTTGATGTGCAGGTTCACCGGCCGCGAGCCGATGGCGCAGCCACCCGGCAGCGAAACCTCGGCTTGGCCGAAGCGAGCCACCAGCGGCCCCAGCACCAGGATCGAGGCGCGCATGGTCCGCACCAGCTCGTAAGGCGCTTGGAAGCTGTGTATCGAGCGCGGATCCACCTGGATGTTGATGCGCTCGTCCACCACCAGATCCACACCCATTCGCCCTAGCAACTCCATGGTCGTGGTAACGTCCTGCAAGTGCGGAACATTGCGGATGGTCATGGGCGCATCGGCCAGCAGGGTAGCGGCCAAAATCGGCAGCACCGCGTTCTTGGCTCCGGAGGCGCGCAGCTCGCCCTGGAGCGGCACGCCGCCATTGATGATCAGTTTACTCATGCTGGGTGTCGTCCCTGGAATCAGGATGGCTGTTGTCGCCAGGCATCTGGCGTGTAGGTCTTGAGCGCCAGGGCATGAATTTCCTCGCGCGCCAATCGCTCGCCCAACGCCGCGTACACCAAACGATGCTGCTGAACCAGCGACTTGCCCACGAAGGCTGGGCTGATGACCACGGCTTCGAAATGCACGCCATCATCGCCACGGACCATGGCCCGCGCGCCCGGCAGTTGTTCCTCGATCAGATGCTCGATATCTTGGGTTTGCATACACTACGCTTCTTCATTCACGGGCTTTAACGATCAAGGTGGAAGGGGGCGGGCAAACGGAAAGGGGTGGAACATTCCGCCTCAGGCAAGGGGCAGCACCGTATCCAGATCGGCGACCTTGATGATCGCTCGCATCTGCGCCGGGACATTGATGAAAATCACCTCTTGTCGCTGGCGCTGAAGCCGGCCCAGCCAGGCCACCAGTAGCGCCACGGCGGCGCTGCTGGCGCGACGGACCCCGTTCAGATCGATCCGGGTCGGCGGGTCGGCGGCGAACAACGACTCGGTCATGTCCCACAGCATCCTGACGGAGTCGAAATCCAACTCACCCTGGACGCGTAGGATATCGCCATTGCGCTCGGCGGTTGCCGCCATCAACGCTGTTCCCGCGTGGCGCTGTTGCGCTGCCGCAAGTCGGCGATCACCGCGTCCAGACCGTTGGCGCGGATCTGGCTGGCGAAGGTTCCGCGATAGTTGGTCACCAGGCTGACGCCATCCACGGTCACGTCATAGACCTTCCAGCCCTCCGGGTTACGGTGCATGCTGTAGTTGATCTGGATCGGCGGGCCGACCTTGAGCCGAACCTCGCTCTTGACCGTGGTTTCGTCGCCATCGTCCCCAGCCGGTTGAGGCAGCACCCGGACCTCTTCGTTGGCGTATTCCAGCAACGCCTTGGCGTAGGTGCGAACCAGCAGGGTGCGAAATTCATCGGCGAAGCGCTGGCGCTGCTCGGAGGTCGCCTGTTGCCAGGCCCGGCCCAGCACCCAACGCGACATCAATTCGAAATCGAAATTGGGCAGCACGATCTGATCGACCAGCTTGTAAATCTGGCTTGAATCCTGTTTCAGCGCCGCGTAATTCTGCCGCAGGGCGCTCAGCATTCGGGTCGAGGTGTCTTCGACCACGTCCCGCGGTGGCTTGACGGCGGCCCAGAGCGCGCCGTTCACCAACACGAGCAGCAATAAACCCAACCCGAAAACAAGTGTTTTTCTCATTGCACCCGACCACTCCCGCATACCGTCCATTATCACTGTCCACCGTCACGGTCACTGATCCCACTCAAGGCGTTTTGGCCGGCGGCTGGTCGCCCGACGCGGCGTTGGTGAGCATCCGACCAATCAACTTTTCCAGCACCAAGGCCGACTGCGTCAGCTTCAGGCTACCGCCATTCTTCAGATACTCGTCCATCCCGCCCGGTTCCAGCCCGACATACTGTTCGCCCAACACGCCTGAGGTCAGGATGCTGGCGCTGGAATCCGCCGGCAACCGATCGTACTTGGGCTCGATGGATAGGGTAACCACCGCTTCGTAACTGCGCGTATCGAGATCGATGCCGACCACCCGACCGATGCGCACGCCACCCATGGTCACCGGGGCGCGCACCTTGAGGCCACCGATGTTCTCGAATCGGGCAGTGATCTTGTAGCCCTTGTCTTCGCCCAAATCGGCGATATTGCTGACTTTCATCGCCAGCATGAAAAAGGCGGCCAACCCCAGGGCGACGAAGATTCCGACCGCCAACTCCAGCTTCTTGAGAGTGCCCATTGCGCCTAAGCTCCGAAAAAAATGGCGGTCAACACGAAATCCAGGGCCAGCACCACCAGGGCGGTATTGACCACCGTGCGGGTGGTCGCCAGGCTGATGCCCTCCGATGTCGGTATCGCGTCGTAGCCTAGTTGTTTCACGGCGACGAAGTAGCCGCCCAGAATACCGATGGCGGTGAAAATGCCGGCGAGCAATGGCATGGCGATGACGCCAGCGACGAAGCGCGGCGCGAAAACCCGGGCGAACGGGTCTACCGCCATCATCTGCATGGCGGCGAGTTGTTCGGTGACTTTCATCAGGCCGATTTCCGCCGTGAGCGCCGAGCCCGCCCGCGCGGCGTAGAGCAACGCCGCCAGCACCGGCCCCAGTTCCCGCACCAGCGACAGGGCCACGACCGTGCCCAGGCTCGACGTCGCGCCGAAATCCACCAGATTCGCGTAGCCCTGCAACCCCAGCACCATACCCACGAACAGACCGGACATGGCGATGATCGGCAGGGACAGCACGCCCACCGAATAAAGCTGCTTGACGATCAGGCCAGGCCGTTTGCCCAAGGCGGCCAACGCACCCAGCAACCGCAACAGGAACAGGGTCGCCCGCCCCAGGCGATTGAACCAGAACAGGGTCGCCCGCCCCAGACGTTGCAAGCCTTCAATCACCGGCAAGCTCCTTATTCCCCTTATTCCAGCGACAGATCCTGGGCATACGGCAACGCGGGGTAATGAAAGGACATCGGGCCATCGGGCAGCGCGTGCAAAAACTGCTCGACCCAGGCCGAACTGGAACGTTCCAGCGCGTCCGGCGGGCCATGATCCACGACCAAGCCGTCGGAAATCAGGTAGATGTAATCCGCGATGGAAGCGGTTTCCTTGACATCGTGGGAGACGATGATGCTGGTCAGTCCCAAGGCGTCGTTGAGCGTGCGAATCAGCTTGATCAGCACGCCCATGGTGATGGGGTCCTGGCCGGAGAAGGGTTCGTCGTACATGATCATCATCGGGTCC
>JAVMKH010000171.1:0-14354 GCA_031732935.1 Candidatus Contendibacter sp. | reverse complement strand
GAAGCTGTACAGCGTCGCGCCGGTCAGCGCGTTGAGCGTGCGCAGGTGGCGACCGTTATAGTCAAACTGGTACAACGCGCTGCCGTCTTCGGAGGCGATGGCGATGTCCGCTCCACTAAAGCCGGGGTAAATTGAGCCGATTCGGCGAACCCGGTTATTTGAATCATCAGTGACGTAGAGATTGCCATCCGGACCGACCACCATCGCGCGGGGTGCCCAAACCTGGGCGGCCGTGGCGGGACCACCATCCCCGCTATCACCCACAGTACCAGTGCCCGCTATCGTGCTGACGGTGTCGCCCGGTCCGAATCGGCGAATGCGCGCATTGCCCCAATCGCCGATGTAAATATTACCGTTTGGCGCTACGGCAATGCCGCTGATAACGCCAAATAGCGCATCGGCCGAGGATCCCCCATCGCCTTGATATCCTCCCGAACAACCGCCTACCAAGGTCGTAATAATCCCGTCCGGACCAATTCGGCGAATGCGATAACTGCTACCAAGATAAATGTTGCCATCTGTACCAAGATTCATAGCATCCCGATAGGTGTGCAGATCAGCGACGGTGGCAGAACCGCCATCGCCATCAAGACAAGCGCCAGCCGAGGATTGGTAAAGTGCGCCAGCTATCGTCGTGATGATTCCATCCGGTCCAACTCGACGAATGGCTGATCCGTAAGTGCTTCCGCTGCCACTGCGATCATACATCCCAGTCAACAAATACAGGCTACCATCCGAACCGATCCCGAGATCCCAAACCCATCCGATGGGCGCATCGGTGGCCAAACCACCGTCACCGTTGGTATCACCAAAGTAAGATCGCTCTCCGTTGCCGGCCACCGTGGAAATAATCCCATCCGGTCCGACTCGCCGAATGCGCGCATTAGTCTCATCGGCGATGTAGAGGCTTCCATCCGAACCGAAAGCAATCTTGGAGGGGTTAAAGAATAGAGCAGCGGTCGCTGGTCCACCATCACCGCTAAAGCCGACGACCCCATTACCCGCGACCGTCGTGATAATGCCATCCAACCCCACGCGGCGCACGCGATGATTGCCCGTATCAGCGATGTAGAGACTGCCATCTGGACCGAAAGCGATATCTCCGGGTGATTTTAGTTGGGCTTCAGTAGCTGATCCGCCATCACCGCCATAGTCCCAATCACCGTTGCCGGCGACCGTATTGATAATCGTGTTGAGATTTTCAGCGCTTCGCCGAGAGCCATCGCCCTTATACAGAACGTGGCCGATAAGATCGTAAGCGTGTTGCACGCTCAAGGTCCAACCGCCCAAGCTTTTATTGCGAGCATCCCAAGCGCCAATAAAAATTTTCTGCTCCTGCCAAAGCGTGACTTCTCCGCGAGAGACATTTCCACTGATCGGTACACCGGAAAAGCGAGCGAAGCTTTGCGCGAACTCGGCGGGGGAGGCATAGACGCCATCGTAGATATAGCCGATGCGAGCCCGCGCAGGTTGTTGCCCCTGCATCGTTCGCCCGTAGGCATCAAAACCATCCCAAACGAACGTGGTTTGCTGGTTGGGTGTCGCCGGGAAACTTCGGGCGAATTTTTTGCCGGCAACGAACACTTCCAAGTCGATTCGCTTGAGGCTGGCGGGTACCGTGACACCGCTGAGAGGGATTGAAAGCGTATAGGCGGCGCGGCGCCCTGGCATGCGGTCGCTGGCGTAGTTCAGGCTGAACGGCGTACCCGTGACGCCTACGGCTTCGCGCAGAATCTGGTTCTGGCATTCGATGATGGAACCGCTATCGCAGTCTGGTTTGTCTTTCGGTTTGCTGGTTTTCGATGGGGATGGATTCGGTGACTCCGCGTCATCTGGAAACTTGACAGGCCAATTGCAATCCCAAGTCGAGAGATGTGCCAATTGGACTCGCCACAGGCTCTTACCGGCTGAATACAGGCCAGCCAGCTTAGCCCGTTCGGCGTCGGTAATCCCCAGCGCCGCTAGAGCCACCGCATCCGCCGGTTGACCGCTGCCGGTCACGTCCAGTTGCGCCAAGCCGCCGCTGATACTCAGAATCTTAATGATCCGCCCATTATCGTAGGGGATCCACGCGCCCTTCGTGCTGTCGTAATACCCCACCGGCACGGCGCTGCCGACCGGGAAATTCAGGAAATTCTCGACATAGAACGGCACCGGCTGATTAAAGAGCACATCCCGGCCGTCGATCTTGGTGGGCGCTTCGTCGGCGCCGATCTCGACCGTGTAGGTGTAGCCGCTGGTCGGCGGCAACTCGGCCGGCATGGCTTGGGGACCATTCGCGCCAACCGTGTACTCGGTCAACCGCAGGGTAAGGCGGGTGACTACCCGCAGGCTGCCGTCGGGGTTATAGACTTGAGCCGTGGTGCCCGGCGGAATCAGCAAGGTCGCTTGGCGGGTCCCGTCCGCATCCGTGACCGGCGTGCCTTGCGCGACCTGGAACGTCGGCGCGGTCAGGTCCACCGTCGTCGCCCGCGCGTCGCGGGGAATGAGCACCACGTCGTCCAGCACCACGAAATCCTGCCAGGGCACGCTGGCTTGCCGTTGCGCCGGCAAATAGCCGGTCTTCTGGTAATTCACCGTCAGATAACCGCCGCCATTGACCACCAGATCAAACCCGCCATCGGCGCGGCTGAGGGTCTGGCCAAACTCGGGATGATTCAGGACGGTGAGCGTCACGCCCGATAGCGGATTGTTCTGCTTGTCCAGCACTCGCCCGCGTAGCACGGCGGTGCGCTTCGGATCGATGGTACCCGGCGCAACGCCGGTCTGGATCGGATCGGTACCGGTGTAGAGAAATTCGGTTGCGGCAAAAGTGGTGGTCGCCACCGTCGGATCGACCGGCGGCGCGACCGTGGTCGGGTCGGGTGGCAGATTGCCGCCCCCACCCCCAGCCGGGTTGACCGTGATCGTCACCGTATCGGAGGTGCTCTTGTCGCCGTCGCCGGCGGTCAGCTTCAGCACATAGGTTCCGGCCGCCGAGAACGTCGCGGTGGTGCTAGCGGCATTGGCGTTGCCAAACGTCACCGTGCCGGGCCCGCTGTCCTTGGACCAGGTGATCGTGACCGCGCCGGGGGGATTGGGCAAACCGTCGTCGGTGACCGTGCCGGTCAGGGGCACCTGGTTGACCGGCAGCGTGATCGTCTGATCCCCACCGGCGTTGACCTGCGGCGCTTGGTTAGTGGAGGGCGCGGCGAGCGTGATCCGGGCATCGAGGCGGAAATTCAGATTCGCGCCTTCGACCTTGCCAAACAGCGCGATCAAATCCACCGGGCTGTCGGCATCGCCCTGGGGATCAGTCGCCAGTGGCGCGATGCCCGCCCAGTCGTTCGTCTGGCCATCGCGCACGAAGGCGGCCCAGACCAGGCCCGCGCCCGCAATCGCTACGGCCAGCACCAGCAGCTTCGCCGCCCCCGGATGTCGCCGCCCATAACGCAGCGCCCCACCCAGCAGCGCCACCAACAGCGCCAGCGTCAACGGATTCAACACGGGAATGGCGGTCGCGTCCGAGAGGCCCGGCCCGGTGGGAAACAGAATGCCGCCGCCCTGACCGTTGCCGGTCAACAGCGCATCGCGCGCTTGACCCGCCGCCGAGATCACGCCCAACCGTAGCGGGCCGGGGCCGTTCAATTGCGCCAGCGGCAGGAAGGTCTCGATCACCGCCGCGCCGCCAGTTCCGTTGCCGAGACCCACTGGCCAGCCGCCGGGATCGCTCCAGGTCGCCGCACCGAACGTACCACTGGCGCAGGTCTGCAACTGCACGCCGCCGACCGTCGCGGTAGCCGTTCCCACGCTGACCATGGTCACCAGCCGTTGATCGACCCCGGCGAAATTGCCGTTGACCGTGGCAACCGTACACCCTGTCGCGGGGTTATTGTCGGTATCGAGCAGAATTTGGTATTCCGGGGTTGCCGCCTGCCCCCACGCCGCGCTCGCCAGTAGCAGACTCAGAAGGAGTTCGTACAGGAAACCAGTTACCCCCCCGATTTTGGCGCGACGTATGCATGGCGAAACTCCCAATATCTTTACAGTGCTTGTGTTGATCGCCCGACAGGCTAATGAGACATACCTATATCTTAATCGTGTTAGACTGTCAATCACATAGAACGTAACTTTTGTAGAGATCAATGCCCTCTGGCGGTGAATGTCATTTTGCTCTTCCACCCAGCCACCCCACGAAAGAATCTCGGCAAAAGCGGTAAACTGTCGTCCCGATCAGCTCCGCAGACGACGGGAGAACCGCCCCGTGGAAAACTATCATTCCATCATTTTCCGCAGCGGCCTGACCATGGGCGGCATCGTCCTGCTGGCGCTGCTGAGCATGGTCAGTTCGGTGTTCATCGCTGAATCCAGCAAGGGCGACGCCGCCGCGATCAATCTGGCCGGTTCGCTGCGGATGCAGTCCTACCGCATCGCCACCCGCTTGCAAAATCCCACCGGCGTCGAAGCCAGCCACGCCGAGGCGGTCGCCCAAGAAATCAGCGAATTCGAGCGTCGGCTGGAGCGACTCTGGCAAACCGGCGCGATCGCGCCGACGGAAGACAATTCCCGAAGCCAGACGCTCCAAACGATTGAATCGTTCTGGCGCGAGACCCTGAAACCGATCCTGCAAGCCGCCGCCACCGATCATTTCTCTTCCAGCGTGTACCTCAGTCAAGTGGATGACTTCGTCGCCAAGCTGGATGCCTTCGTCAAACTGCTGGCGCAGGACACCGAGGCCAAGATCCTGTTGCTGCGGCTGGTGCAGGGCATTGCGTTGTTCATGACCGTGGTGCTGATCTTCGTCGCCATGCACCAGTTGCACACAGGCGTGGTGGCGCCGTTGCGCGAACTGGTGGAACTGGCGCGCAAGGCGCGTGGCGGCGATCTGTCGGTCCGGGCCAGCCACGTCGGCAACGACGAACTGGGCGTGCTGGGTCACGCCTTCAATCTGATGGCGGCCGATTTGTCGGCGATGTACGCCGATCTGGAAACGCGGGTCGAACAACAGACCCAGGCGTTGCGCCTGAGCAACCGTTCACTGGAGTTGCTGTACCAGGCCGCCCGGCTTCTCGGCGAATCGGTTCCCGACGAAGCGACCTACCGGGCGCTGCTGGCGGAAATCGAAAAGCTGACCGGCATGGGCTCGGTCACGCTCTGCCTGATTCCGCCCACCACCCGCCAGGCCGCCCAGGTATTCTCGGCCCGGCCACAACCGCCGACGGCTTCATCGTTTTGCACACGCCCGAACTGCGACGCTTGCCTGGGCGACGGCGCCACCCACCCGCTCGACGCCGACCATGGAGCCTTTTCGATTCCGGTCAAGGATCAGGAACAACAGTTCGGCGTCTTGATCGTCCGCAACCCTGGCCTGGAATCAGTCGCCGCCTGGCAATTGCCGCTGCTGGAGGCGGTGGCGCGCAATATCGCCACCGCGTTGCGGGCCAACGAGCAAACCGAGCATCGTCGGCGACTGGCGTTGTTGGAGGAACGCAACGCCATCGCCCGCGAGCTGCACGACTCCCTGGCGCAATCACTGTCCTATCTGAAGATCCAGATCAGCCGCCTGCAAACCCTGCTCGGCGGCGCGGAACCGACCCCGGAAGTCCGTGCCATCGTTGCCGAGCTGCGCGAGGGTCTGAGCAGCGCCTACCGCCAGTTGCGGGAATTGCTCACCACCTTCCGCTTGAAGATGGAACATCCCCGTCTGGAGGACAGTCTGCGCGAGACGGTCGAGGAGTTCAGCCGACGCGGTCGGCTGCCGGTTGAACTCGATTGCACCGGCTGGCAGTGCGCGCTCAGTCCCAACGAGCAGGTTCACGTCATGCAGATCGTCCGGGAAGCCTTGAACAACGCGGTGCAGCACGCGCGCGCCAGTCGCATCGTGGTTCGGTTGCGTGGCCCGAGCGCGGGCGAGGCCATGGTCGGCATCAGCGACGATGGTGTGGGTTTGCCGACTCAACCTGAACGCGAGCACCATTTCGGTCTTCACATCATGCGCGAGCGGGCGCGGCGCCTGGGTGGCCAGTTGGAGCTGCGATCCCAGCCCACCGGCGGCTTGCTGGTGCGACTGCGATTCCTACCCACCGCCCACCAGGGGATGGCCGCCGGCATCGAAGGCGAGGTAACCCATGCCTGACGAAATTCAGACGGTGTTGGTCATCGACGATCATCCGCTGATGCGCAAGGGAATCTTGCAACTCACCGCCCTGGAGGATTCCCTACGAGTGGTCGGCGAGGCCGGTGACGGTCGCCAGGGCCTGGAACTGGCCCGACGACTCCAGCCGGACTTGATTCTGCTGGATCTGAACATGCGCGGACTGAGTGGCCTGGATACCCTGAAAGCGCTCAAGGCCGCCGATTTGGACGTCCGGGTGATCATCCTCACCGTTTCCGATCACGAGGACGACGTGGTCGCCGCATTGCGGGCCGGCGCCGACGGCTATCTGCTCAAGGACATGGAACCCGAGGATGTCCTGGACAGCCTCAAGGTCGCGGCGCAGGGCCGGATGGCGCTCGGCGAGCGGGTCACCGAGATCCTGGCCGACGCCCTGCGTCACGAAAGCCAGCCCAGACCGGCGGACAGCGCCCGATTGACCGAGCGGGAACGGGAAATCCTCTCGCTGATCGCCGTGGGCCACAGCAACAAGCTGATTGCCCGCGAGTTGAAAATCACCGAGGGCACGGTGAAGGTGCACGTCAAGCACCTGCTGCGCAAACTAGATCTGGCCTCGCGGGTCGAGGCGGCGATCTGGGCGGTCAAGAACGGTTTCCGGAAATAACCGAACCGGCGAAATACCGAAATCCCGTGTAAACAAGCTGGATATTTCGAGATACCTCCAAGGGGTTACCCATCCTCGCCACCGCATTCCCTTGCTCGACGATCTATCTATTAATTATTTTAATAAACAAATAATTAAATAAAAATAACTGACTATCCCCAAGGAAATAGATCCCCGCTGGAGCCCTCCAAAAACAGGTAGAAAAGCCTTGATGGAAATCAAGGTTTAAGCCCCCGGCGCGCGTAATATTGCACTCGCAGCATTTTTCGCGAGGTCCGCAATGGCTACGCTCCAAAAAAAACAAATCTCCGTTCTGACCATGAACACCATGGCCTTCGCGGTGAATTTCGCCGTGTGGGTCATGTTTTCCGTCATTGGGATCAAGATCAAGGCCGAACTGAATCTCAATGAAACCGAATTTGGTCTGCTGGTCGCGACGCCGATTCTGACCGGCTCGCTAATCCGATTGCCGCTGGGCATTCTGACCGACCGCTACGGCGGGCGGGTGGTATTTTTCATCCAGATGATCCTGGTGGCGATCCCCACCTGGCTGCTGTCCTACGCCACGGAGTACTGGCAATATCTGGCGCTCGGGCTGTTTGTCGGCCTCGCCGGCGGTTCCTTCGCGGTCGGCATCGCCTACACCTCGGCCTGGTTCAGCAAGGAGCGGCAGGGCACGGCGATGGGCATCTTCGGCGCCGGCAACGCCGGCTCGTCGCTGACCAAGTTCATCGCCCCGCTGATCATCGCCGCGTTCGGCGCCTGGCAGATGGTGCCCAAGGTCTACGCCGTCGCCCTGGTGGTCATGGCGATCCTGTTCTGGTTCTTCACCTACACCGACCCGTTGCACGAGAAGGGGGCCGACCAGAACCGCGCCCGCCCGAGCCTGGGCCAGCAGTTGTTGCCGCTGATCGACCCGCGGGTGTGGCGCTTCGGTCTGGCCTACGCCTTCGTGTTCGGCGCGTTCGTGGCCTTGGCGCTGTGGCTGCCCAAGTACTACGTAGGTGAGTACGGCCTGCCGCTGGCCACCGCCGCGTTTCTCACCATTTTCTTTGACCTGCCTTCCGGCGCGATCCGCGCCCTGGGGGGGTGGGCCTCGGACAAGTGGGGCGGCAATACCGTGACCTGGTGGGTGCTGTGGATCAGCCTGATTTGCCTGTTCATCCTCAGCTATCCGCCCACCACCCTGATCATTCACGGCATCAAGGGCGAAGTCTCGGTCAATCTGGCCGTGGGCATCGTGCTGTTCACGGTGCTGGTGTTCATCGTCGGCCTGGCCCAGGGCTTCGGCAAGGCCAGCGTCTATCGCAGCCTGGCCGATCATTATCCCACCCAGATGGGCGTGGTCGGCGGCATCGTCGGCCTGATCGGCGGCTTGGGCGGTTTCGTCCTGCCGATCATGTTCGGCGTCACCGCCGACGCCGTGGGCGTGCGCAGCAGTTGCTTCATGCTGATGTTCGTGCTGGTGGTGGTCACCATGATCTGGACCTGGATGGCCGAAAAGGAAGAACGCGAGGAGATTCTGGAACGGCACGCCGAGGTTCGCGCCGAACTGGCCGGCGCGGAACTGGTCGAGCGGACCCGTCGTCGCCCGCATCTGCTCGTCGACTGGCGGCCGGACGACGAAACGTTCTGGGAAAAGACCGGCCGGCGCATCGCCAACCGCAACCTGTGGTTGTCCATGCCTGCCCTGCTGCTGGCTTTCGCGGTCTGGGTGGTATGGAGCGTGATCGTGGTCGAACTGCCGCACGTCGGCTTCCAGTTTTCGCAAAATCAACTGTTCTGGCTGGCGGCGCTGCCGGGTTTGTCCGGCCCCTTCTTCCGGGCGTTGTATTCCTTCGTGGTGCCGATCTTCGGCGGACGCAACTGGACCGTGTTCAGCACCGCGCTGTTGCTGTTGCCGACCCTGTGGATCGGGGTCGCGGTACAGGATCCCAACACCAACTACGCGGTGTTCGTGGCCATCGCCCTGCTGTGCGGCCTGGGGGCCGGCAACTTCTCCTCCAGCATGGCCAACATCAGCTTCTTCTATCCGCAGCGGCTGCAAGGCACCGCGTTGGGCTTGAACGGCGGCATCGGTAACCTCGGCGTCGGTCTGGCCCAGTTGATCGTACCCATCGCCATCTATGGCGGTGCGCTGTGGATTTTGGGAGGCAGCGCGCAAAGCCATACGGACGGCGGGGTGACGACCCAAATCTGGGTGCAGAACGCCGGATTCATCTGGGTGCCGTTCATCGTCGCCGCGTCGGTCGCCGCGTGGTTTGGCATGGACAACATCGCCACGGTCAAGGCCGGCTTCGCCGAACAGGTCGCGATCTTCCGCCACAAGCATCAATGGCTGATGAGCTGGCTGTACACCGGCACCTTCGGTTCCTTCATCGGTCTGGCGGTCACGTTCCCGATGCTGGTCAACAGCCAGTTTCCGATGGTCGACGCCTTCAAATTCGCCTTCATCGGCCCGTTGCTGGCGGCGTTGGTCAGGCCGCTTGGCGGTTGGCTGGCGGATCGCATCGGTGGCGCGGCCATCACCGGCTGGGTGTTCGCGGCGATGACGGCGTCGTCGCTGGGCGCGCTGCTGTTTCTGCCAGGGACAAACGGCGGCGGCAACGTGATCGGCTTCGTGTTCATGTATCTGGTGCTGTTCGTCAGCGCGGGCATCGGCAATGGCTCTACCTTCCGCATGATCCCGATCATTTTCCGTGGCCTGCGCCAGCGTCAGGTGCACGGTAAAGACCATGCCGCGTTGGAAGAGGCATCGCGCCTGGCCGCGACCGAGGCCGCCGCCACCTTGGGCTTCAGTTCGGCGGTGGCGGCGTTCGGCGGCTTCTTCATTCCCATCGCCTACGGCGCGTCTATCGATCTGACCGGCGGCTATCAGGCGGCGTTGGTGGTGTTCGCCCTGTTTTATGTAAGTTGTCTGTCGATCACCTGGCGCTGGTATGCCGGCAAGAACGTGGAAGCGCCGTGCTGAGAAATACCCCCCAACCCCCCTTTGCATAAGGGGGGTGGCGAGGCTGGGGGGATTTGCCGAATAAAAAAACTTCCCTTTCCGCGACTGGAGCACGAAAACCCTATGACCGAGCATAACCCCCGTACCTGGTTGAGTACCTGGACCCCGGAAGAACCGGGGTTCTGGGAAGGCACCGGCAAGAGTCTGGCCTGGAAGACGCTGACCATCACCACCCTGAACCTGATGATGGCCTTCATCGTCTGGTTTGTGGTCAGCGCGCTGGTGGTGCGCCTGCCCAACATCGGCTTCAAGCTGACGCCGACCCAGTTGTTCTGGCTCGCGGCCATGCCGGGACTGGCCGCCGGCATCCTGCGCGCCGTTCACACCTTCCTGGTCCCGCTGTACGGCACCCGCCATGTGGTGACCTTTTCGACCCTGTCGCTGCTGATTCCGGCGCTGGGCTGGTTCTACGCGATCCAGGACCCGACTACTCCTTACTGGATACTCCTTCTGCTGGCTTTCCTGGCGGGGCTGGGCGGCGGTAATTTCTCCTCGTTCATGCCCTCGACCAGCCTGTTTTTCCCGAAGCGCCTGCAAGGCACGGCGCTGGCGATTCAGGCCGGCATCGGCAATTTCGGCGTCAGCGTGGTGCAGTTCGTGACCCCGTGGATCATCGGCTTCGCCTTGTTCGGCACGCTGGCCGGCGCGTCCCAGACCTTCGTGCCTACCGCGCCGGGCGCGGCTACCAAGCCGATCTGGTTGCAAAACGCGGCCTTGATCTACGTGCCCTTTATCGTGGTATTCGCCCTCGCCGCCTGGGCGATGCTGAAGTCGGTGCCGGTGCGGGCCAATTTCCGGGAACAACTGGACATCTTTCATTTCAGCAACCTTCATGGTTTCTGGATGACCTCGCTCTACATCATGACTTTCGGCTCGTTCTCCGGCTTCGCCGCCACCTTTCCGTTGATGATCAAACAGATTTACACCGGCTTGCCGGGTGGTCCCGATCCCTTGGCCTATGCCTTCCTCGGTCCGCTGGTCGGCGCCGCCGCCCGGGTTATCGCCGGTCCGATCTCGGACAAATTGGGCGGCGCCATCGTCACGCATTGGTCCGGGATCGGTTTGCTGGCCTGCGCCATCGGGGTGACTTTCTACACCCACCCAGCCTCGATGGCGGATTTCCCGCTATTCATTGGGATGATGCTGGGCGTGTTCTTCTTCAGCGGTGTCGGTAACGCTTCCACCTTCAAGCAGATGCCGATGATTTTCGAACCGCGCCAGGCCGGCGGCATCATCGGCTGGACGGCGGCGATGGCCTCGTTCGGCCCCTTCATCTTCGGAATGCTGATCGGCTGGTCGTTCGCCGCGACCGGTTCGCCCAATGCCTTCTTCTACGGCGCGGCGGTGTTCTACGCCTTCAACATCGCCATCAACTGGTGGTACTACGCCCGTAGTGGGGCGGAGAAACCGTGCTGATTATTTCTCCCCTCTCCCCGTGGGAGAGGGGTTAGGGTGAGGGCGCGCGTTACCCCCTCACCCTAACCCTCTCCCCCAAGGGGGCGAGGGAACCCTTGAAGCGAGGTCAATCATCATGAGTCATTTTCTCGACCGGCTGAATTTCTTCAAGAAAGTCACCGATACTTTCTCCGGCGATCACGGCATCGTTACCAACGAGGACCGTGGTTGGGAAGACGCCTATCGCGCCCGCTGGCAGCACGACAAGGTCGTGCGCTCCACTCACGGGGTGAACTGTACCGGCTCCTGTAGCTGGAAAATCTACGTCAAGAACGGCCTGGTCACCTGGGAAACCCAGCAGACCGACTATCCGCGCACCCGCGACGATCTGCCCAACCACGAGCCGCGTGGTTGCCAGCGCGGCGCGTCCTATAGCTGGTATCTGTACAGCGCCAACCGGGTGAAATATCCGATGGTGCGCGGGCGGCTGCTCAAGCTCTGGCGCGAGGCGCTGGCAGCCAGGAAAGATCCGGTGGACGCCTGGGCCTCCATCGTCGAAGACCCGGCCAAGGCGAACGAATACAAGAGCAAGCGCGGCTTGGGCGGCTTCGTCCGCGCCACCTGGGACGAGGTCAACCCGCTCATCGCCGCCGCCAACGTCTACACCGCCAAGAAATACGGCCCGGATCGGATTTACGGCTTCTCGCCGATTCCGGCGATGTCGATGGTGTCCTACGCCGCCGGTTCCCGTTACCTGTCGCTGATCGGCGGCGCCTGCGGCTCGTTCTACGACTGGTACTGCGACCTGCCGCCGGCCAGCCCGATGATCTGGGGCGAGCAGACCGACGTGCCGGAATCCGCCGACTGGTACAACTCGACCTTCCTGATGATGTGGGGCTCCAACGTCCCGCAGACCCGCACCCCCGACGCCCACTTCATGACCGAAGTGCGCTACAAGGGAACCAAGACCGTCGTCGTTTGCCCGGATTATTCCGAAGCCTCGAAATTCGCCGACATCTGGCTGCACCCCAAGCAGGGCACCGACGCCGCCGTGGCGATGGCGATGGGTCACGTCATCCTGCGCGAGTTCCATCTCGACGGTAAATCAGACTATTTTACCGATTATGTCCGCACCAAGACCGATTTCCCCTGCCTGGTGCTGCTGGAGCAGCGGGCGGATGGCAGCTACTTCAACGGCCGCTTCCTGCGCGCCTCCGATTTGGCCGGCAACGCCGAGCAAGCCAACAATCCGGAGTGGAAGACCCTGGCCTTCGACGAGAACAGCGGCAAGCTGATCGTGCCGAACGGCTCCATCGGTTTCCGCTGGGGCGAGAAGGACGGCATGGTCGGCAAGTGGAACCTGGAGCCGAAAGAATCGCTGACCGGGGCCGAAACCCAGTTGCGCCTGTCGGTGAACGAAATCCGGGACGAGGTGGTTCCGGTCGCGTTCCCGTATTTCGGCTCGACCCAGCATCCGCATTTCGCCTGCACCAGCCACGACGAAATCCAGGTGCGCAACGTGCCGGCCAAGAAGGTCAAGCTGGTCAATGGCTCCGAGGCGCTGGTCGCCACCGTTTACGACCTGACCCTGGCCCAGTACGGCCTCGACCGGGGTCTCGGTGGTGGCAGCGTCGCCAAGACCTACGACGACGACGTGCCTTACACGCCGGCTTGGCAGGAGAAGATCACCGGCGTGCCGCGCGCCCAGATCGTCGCGGTCGCCCGCCAGTTCGCCGAGAACGCCGACAAGACCCACGGCAAGTCCATGATCATCATCGGCGCGGCGATGAACCACTGGTATCACATGGACATGAACTACCGGGGCGTCATTAACATGCTGATGATGTGCGGCTGCGTCGGCCAGAGCGGCGGCGGTTGGTCGCACTACGTCGGTCAGGAGAAGCTGCGCCCGCAGACCGGCTGGACCGCGCTGGCGTTCGCGCTGGACTGGCATCGACCGCCCCGGCACATGAACTCCACTTCGTATTGGTACGTCCACAGCAGCCAGTGGCGGCACGAGAAGGTCGCGATGACCGAGATTCTCTCGCCGCTGGTTGATCCTAAACAGTGGCAGGGCACGCAGATCGACTACAACGTGCGCTCGGTGCGGATGGGTTGGCTGCCCAGCGCGCCGCAGCTCGATCAAAATCCGCTGGCGGTCACGAAAGCGGCGACGGCGGCGGGACAGGAACCGGCGCCTTACGTCGTTCAGAATCTCAAGTCCGGCAAGCTGGGTTTCGCGTTTGAAGACCCCGACAACCCCGCCAACTTCCCGCGCAACCTGTTCGTGTGGCGTTCCAACCTGCTCGGCTCCTCCGGCAAGGGCCACGAATACTTCCTTAAATACCTGCTCGGCACGACCCACGGCGTGCAGGGAAAGGACCTGGGCGAGGAGGGTGGCGAGAAACCGCTGGAAGTGAAGTGGCGCGACGCGGCGCACGGCAAGCTCGATCTGCTGGTGACGCTGGATTTCCGCATGTCCACCACCTGCATGTACTCGGACATCGTGCTGCCGACCGCGACCTGGTACGAGAAGAACGACCTCAACACTTCCGACATGCATCCGTTCATCCACCCGCTGAGCGCGGCGGTGGACCCGGCCTGGGAATCGCGGACCGACTGGGACATCTTCAAGGGCATCGCCAAGGCGTTTTCGGCAACCTGCCCCGGCCATCTCGGCGTGGAGAAGGATATCGTCGCCTTGCCGACCCTGCACGATACCCCGACCGAACTGGCGATGCCGGACGTGAAGGACTGGAAGAAGGGCGAATGCGACCTGATCCCCGGCAAGACCGCGCCCAGCCTGATCGTGGTCGAGCGCGACTATCCCAACACCTACAAGAAGTTCACCTCGGTCGGTCCGCTGCTGGACAAGCTCGGCAACGGCGGCAAAGGCATCAGTTGGAATACCGAGCACGAGGTCGAGGCGCTGGCGACGCTGAATTACACCGTGCTGGAGGATGGCGTTTCCAAGGGACGGCCGCGCATCGACAGCGACATCGACGCCGCCGAGATGATCATGATGCTGGCCCCGGAGACCAACGGCCACGTCGCGGTGAAAGCCTGGGCGGCGCTAGGCAAGATCACCGGCCGCGACCATACCCATTTGGCCCTGCCGAAGGAACACGAGAAAATCCGCTTCCGCGACATCGTCGCCCAGCCGCGCAAGATCATCTCCTCGCCGACCTGGT
>JAVMKH010000170.1:0-2817 GCA_031732935.1 Candidatus Contendibacter sp. | reverse complement strand
AGGTCAAGGGCATGAAGCTGACCGATCTCAAGGACAAGGCCACCGACAAGGAATTTGGCACTGCCCTGTGCAATGCCGCCAAGAGCGCCAAGGGTGGCTGGGTCGAGTATATGTGGACCAAGCCCGGCGCCGAAGGCAACCATCGTAAGGTCGCTTATGTGCTGTCCGCGGGCAATTACCAGGTGGCCGCTGGCGTCTACGACGACAAGTTGACCGCCAAGGAACTGGAAGCGAAGAGCGCGAAGTAAGCCAGACCCCATCGCGTTTCGCCCCCACCTTTGGCTTTCCCGCCAGTAGCGCAGCGCGATGGGTTTGGATTTTTGATTGGGGAATAGTCGTTGTGGAACAGCAGATGAGGGGAAATAACCGGACTGGCCGATTGGCTGGGAGCGGATCGCGCTGGTTTTTTTTCCTGTTTCTCATCGTTGTTTTGTTGCCCATTGGTCCCGCCCTGGCCCAGGACGCGGGTCAGGTGGTGAGTGTTCTGGGCAGCGCGGAGGTTTGGCGCGACGGTCGCTGGCAGGCGATTGATGACGGCGCGACGTTGGCGCCCGGCGAGGTGGTGCGGACCGGCGAAGGCGGCCGGCTGGCGATCCTGCTGGCCAACGGCGTCCAACTCAAGCTCAACGCCAACAGCCAACTGGAACTCAAGCAGGTCAACCCGCCGACGGAAGGGTTCGCGCCCACCGCCACCCAGGTGGTGCGCAATATTCTGCGCGTGCTGAGCGGCGAAGTCTGGGTCCGCAACGGCGGCGAACCCCTGGAAATTCAGACCGTGCCGGCCACCGCCACCATTCGCGGCACCGAGTTCAACTTGGCGGTCGATCCGGGCGACACGGCGCGGCTGGCGGTGCTCAACGGCTTGGTCGAGTTCAGCAATCCCCAGGGCAGCGTGTTGGTGGCGGCCAACGAACAGGCCAGCGTCAAGCTTGGCGAGGCGCCGCGCAAGACGGTGTTGCTCAATCCGCTCGATGCGGTGCAGTGGTCGCTTTACTATCCGGACCCGGTCGGTGGTCCGGCGGAACCGGTTCGGAACCCTCAGTCCCCCCGCTATTGGACTCAGGTCGCCCAGGTCGAGTTATTGCGGGGGCAGGTGCCGGAAGCCCGGCGGGCGCTCGACCGGGCGCTGGCGCTCGATCCCAACGACGCGGCGGCGTACAGCCTGCGTTCCAATATCGAGCTGGTGCAGAACCGCAAGGCGGAGGCCCGAGCCGATGCCGAGCGGGCGGTGGCCGCCGATCCGAAGTCGTCCGTGGGGTATCTCAGCCTGAGCCTGGCGCGACAGGCCGAGTTCGATCTGAACGGCGCGCTGGCCGCCGCCCGGCAAGCGGTCAAGCACGATCCGGCCAATGTCCGGGCGCTGATTCAGGAAAGCAGCCTGCTGTTTGGCATGGGTCGGATGAAAGAGGCGGTGAAGGTGGCGGAGCGGGCGCGGCAACAGGCGCCGGACGACGCCATGGTCAATACGGTCTGGGGCTTCCTGCAACTGGCGCGCTACCGTCCGGATGACGCCCGGGATGCGTTCCAGGCCGCCATTGGCCAGGATTCGACCCTGGGCCTGCCGCATCTGGGTTTGAGCTTGGTGCTGTTCCAGCGCAATCAGACCGACGCGGCGGTGGCCGAGATGCGCAAGGCGACCCTGCTGGAGCCGATGGTGTCGCTGTACAACAGCTATCTCGGCAAGGCGTTTTACGAGATCAAGGACGACCGGCGGGCGCAAAAGTATCTCGACGCGGCCAAGCAACTCGATCCCCACGATCCCACGCCCTGGTTTTACAACGCCATCCGCTTGCAGAGCATCAACCGTCCCGTCGAAGCGGTACAGGAATTGCAAAAATCCATTGAACTCAACGATGACCGAGGCGTGTACCGTTCGCGGTTGTTGCTGGATGAAGATCTGGCCGCCAGGGCTGCTACCTTGGGACGCATCTACAACGAAGTGGGTTTTACCGAACTCGGTTTGCAACAAGGCTGGCAGTCGGTCACTCGCGATCCGACCAATTACTCGGCCCATCGGCTGCTGGCGGATTCCTACGCGGCGTTTCCTAATGTGGAGACGGCGCGAGCGAGCGAGTTGTTGCAAGCGCAGTTGTTGCAACCGGTCAACATCACGCCGGTTTCACCGCGAATGGCGGAAACCAAATTGTTGATTCCCAGCGGCGGGCCGATTACTCCCTCTCTATACGAGTTCAATCCGCTGTTCGTGCGGGATCAGCCCACACTCTTTTTCTCGGGGCTGGGCGGCAGTCAGGATACGTGGGGCGATGAGTTGATCTTGTCCGGCTTGGGGGATCGGTTTTCCTACAGCCTTGGCCAGTTTCACTATCAGAGCAATGGCTACCGGGACAATAACGATTTGAAGAACGATCTCTACAATCTGTTCGCGCAGGTTGCCGTTACCCCGGATTTCAGTCTTCAGGCGGAATATCGGCATCGGGAAACGACCAGTGGCGATCTCCGATCCCAGTTTGATGGATCGTTCTTTCCATCTGATCGCCGGAACGTCAATCGGGATACTGCCCGTGTCGGTGCGCGTTATTCGCTGTCGCCTCAAACCGATCTGATCGCTTCGGTCATCTACGTGGATCAAGATTCAATTCTCCAAGGTCTCAATTATAAATTGACTAAAAAGACTGCGGGCGCACAGGCGGAAGCCCAACTGCTTTATAAAGCCGAACCATTTAATTTGATTACCGGGCTTGGCGCCTATTCGTTTGATATAAATCTGAATGATCTACCTGGCATTAAATCCACTCAACAAACTGTCTACAGTTATGGGTATATCAAGATTCCTGATCGTGTCATTTGGACCGTCGG
>JAVMKH010000169.1:51365-71509 GCA_031732935.1 Candidatus Contendibacter sp. | reverse complement strand
GTTGTCCCGGCAGCTATAGACGAACACGTAGCTGTCCTTCCACACCCAGCGGGCGTCCTTGTTGTTGTTGAAGTCGGAAAAGCCTGCCAGGCCCTTGTCGTTCAGGTACTGAACGGCTTCGTGAACCTTGGTGATCACTTCGTCGGGAGTGGCGGCGCTGGGATCGGCGGCCAGGGTGAGGGCGGGCGCGACGCCCAGAGCCAACGTCAAGCCGGCCAGCGCAAGTGTTGTTTTTCGCATCTTTGGTCCTCCTAGTGATTCGGCATGAGAACGAGAAAGGCCGGGTTGTTTAGGCAACCCAAGGTTTGCCCGCGGGCAAGATTTCCTTGCCATAGATCTCGTTCAGGATGATGCGCGCCATCATGTACCAGGCGGCCAGCGCGCAGACCATCAGTTCGTAGCCCGCCACCACGGTGAGCTTGGGATAGCCGAAGTGCGCCAAATCGAGCAGGATGAAGCCGATCAGCAGGGTGGTGAAGGTGAAGGCCATTGCGCCGTGGATGCGCAGCGAACCGATCCAGAGGATCGCGGTGAACAGGGTCCAGGCCACTAGGAAGTAGCCGACGTCCTCGGTGCCGGCCTTGAACAGGTCGTATTTGTTGCCCAACAACATGAAGCACAAGGCGATCCAGAAAGCGCCATACGAGGTGAAGGCGCAATAACCGAAATTGTTGCCCGTCTTCATTTCCTGTAGACCGGCGATCAGTTGCGCCGTGCCGCCGAACATCAGGCCCAGCCAGACCACCGGACCGATGCTAGGCATCCATCCGACGTTGTGGAATTGCAGGACCAGGGTGGTCAGGCCAAAGCCGGCCAGGCCAACGACCGCCGGATTGCCAAGTTTTTGTTCTGCCATACGTTTAGATCTCCTAGATCTCTCAATGGAATTGACTGGGCTGCGCGCGGTCCCCGAATTCGGGAATAGACGAAGCCGCGTGCAGCCCGCGCCACTATAGATAGAGATTTTCGGTATTGGAAGAACGTCCCCCGGTTTCAACGCCAGCAGTGTCAGCCACCCTCCTGTCGCATCGCCCGCTTGCATTCGTGTTCCAGTAACAGCTTCTTGGCCGGATGGCGGGCGGATTTTACGGAAATCCGCTGAATTTCCGTCATTCCATCCAGGTTTGAGCCGCTCTATCGTGGGCTTCGTGCCGGGACTTCCCCAGGCAACCCAAGATAGCTACGGTCATGAACGAGCAATCCGCCCCTCTTTTCCCTGCCGCCCGTGTTTGATCCGCTTCACGGCGCGAAATGTTGTAAAAGTGGCAAAAGTTTTTAAAAGTTACATACTATAGCGACAGTCTGTGACTCACTGAATAACAAAGAGAATTAGGGGGAAATCCAATGCGATCCGTATTTTTGGGAAGAATGCTTATCGTCGTGATTCTGTCGGGGGCGGCCTTGTTGGTTTCAGGGTGGGTAGGTGCCGCAGAGCAGATAGATGTTCAGACCGTGCGCCTGAAGGCGGAACAGGGCGATGCCGCCGCGCAGTTCAGGCTCGGCCAGATGTACGCCAAAGGCGAAGGGGTGAAGCAAGACTACGCCCAAGCTCGCCAGTGGTACCAAAAAGCCGCCGACCAGGGCCATGCCGACGCGCAGTTCAACCTCGGCACGATGTACGCCAACGGCCAAGGGGTGAAGCAAGACGACGGCTAAGCCCGCCAGTGGTACCAAAAAGCCGCCGAGCAGGGCTTTGCCGCCGGGCAGCTCAACTTCGGCGTGATGTACGCCAACGGCCAAGGGGTGAAGCAAGACTACGGCCAAGCCCGCCAATGGTACCAAAAAGCCGCCGACCAGGGCAATGCCGACGCGCGGAAAGCGCTCGACAAACTGAGTAACGGAAAAACCGCAACACCCAGCAAAGGGAACGCCACCGCATCGGAGAATGAGGCTCTCGCTCAAGCGGGAATTCCCCCTATTCCTACCCGTGATGACGTATGGTTATTAATTGGCAATTTCTTGTATGCTGCCCCATCCACGCTGGTTCGCACTGTAAGACCAAATGGTTTTAAGATGTGGATGAAACTTGAAATGCCGATGATTAGTGGAGTAGTTTACTTTTACAGTCAATATGATTGTGGCAGAGAAGCCTTCAGATTATTGGCTAGCAAAGGTAAAGATTTCAGTGGAGAAAATTTTGAAATTAAAACAGAATTATGGATTGATGCTAATAAGGAAGTTGATAGGAAGATCGTTCTAAATTATTGCAATTAAGAATAAATCGCTCTGCCACAGCCAGAGCGGGAAGGGGGATTATTTGCTAATCCCCTTCCGAGATCGCTTCTACCTGGCGCACCACATCTGCCTCGACCAGCACCTTCAGCTTTGTCTCGCCGACGGCTGCATGGTGCTGTTGCACGGCTTTATCAAGAAAACCCAAAAGACCCCCGCCGCCGATCTCCAACTGGCGGCCAAACGCATGAAAGAAACGCGGCGATGACCGAGAACCCGCATATCGGATCGAGCTTGGAAGAATTTCTGGAGGAAGAAGGCTGCTTGGAGGAAGCCACCGCCACTGCCGTCAAGCGGGTGCTGGCCTGGCAGATCGCTGAGCGGATGAAGCAGGAGCACATCACCAAGGCCGAGATGGCGCGGCGGATGCGTACCAGCCGCTCGCAACTGGATCGCTTGCTCGATCCGGATAAGACCACGGTACAATTGAACACCTTGCTGGAAGCCGCCAAGGTGCTTGGGCGACAGCTACGGGTGGAGCTGCGGTAAAGCGTCTGCCTCGCACGCCGCACCCGCTTCAATGGCGACGGCTTCGGTGTCAAAGCGTGCCTCCCGCACCATTCCCAGCTACCCGATCCGACCTCATCCCTAACCCCTCTCCCACAAGGAGAGTTACCCAGGCAGTGGCCTTCCAAGCCCTATCGCAGGCTAACATGTTGAAAATAAGCCCTCACTCCCAGCCCCTTTCCCAGTAGAAGAGGGGAGTTTTTGCACGGCGTCTCACTTATCGCCCTCCCGCCGCGCCGTTTGCTTGCGCGTATAAGGTAGATCAATAACCTCATGATAAAAATTCGATTCTTTATCGGTTTCTGTGAAGACCACCGGGCGATCAGAGATCATTCGTAGAAATCATCAGTTTTGTTGCGATCTAATTATTTGAATTTAATAATATTAATTAAGTACTTACGACCTTCATGTGAGTGGCCCCCCAGTTTCCACGAGAACCCTTGAAGAACTAGAGAATCTATTGTTGTATATGGTTTTTATGTTACGATAAATATCGTAAGCGTGAGGTAGTTTCAGTGGTGGGAAATGGTGTGTAGCCTCTTAATAAACCCTGTGGTGTACTTGGCTTTTTGGTTATGGGCGCTTGACGTGCCCTATCAAGCAGGGGGTAATCCTGAAAATTAGGTGTTTAATTTAATCGATAGGAGATCTTAAAATGAAAAAACTAGCCCTTCCCCAATCGAAAGAGTCTATTTCAGCCCGCCTTAAGGAGGCTTCTTCCCTTCGATTGCTAAATTCCACTTTAGCCCCTTCCAAGGAAGGTTCCTCCAATCCAGCGCCGAATTTTCCCCCTTCAGCACGCCTTAAGGAAACCCCTCCTTCCTTAAGGGCGACTCAGTTGATGGAATGGTCTGATACCTTGAGCGTCGGTGTTCAAGCGATCGACGATCAGCATAAACAACTGGTGGCCATGCTGAACGAGATCAACGAGGGCATCCGTGGAGGCTGGGGAAAAGAAGCACGGGATGAAGTGCTCATAAAACTGGTCGATTATACGCTCACTCACTTTGCGACCGAAGAGAGTTTGATGCAGATTTTTGGCTATCCGGAGGAGAACACCCACAAGAAATGTCATGCGGATCTCATTCAGATGGTTGAACAATATATAAGGAAATATAATCAGGACCCCAATGCTTCCAGCTATGACTTGCTCTTTTTCCTAAAGAGATGGCTGTTCCAGCATATTCTCAAGGACGATAAGGCGTTGGGTCAGTTTTTAGCTAAAAAAGGGGTTTCGAAAATCGAGCATGAAAAGCATAAAAAGAATTCTTTTTTTTCCAGAATAAGACAGTGGTTTGCATGAGTGATAAGGTTTAGACCGCGCCCAGCTTAAGCGGGCGCGGTTGGTGTTTTTCTTATATATAAGAATTGGTTATGAATTTATGGTAAAAAAATTCTTTATTTATATATAGTCGCGATGCTAAGGTTTCCGCCAAATGGCTCAGGGCGCTGGTGACCCGAGCGGAGCGGTATCGAACTTCCGGGGCAGGAACCGACGACCATGTATCAATACGACTGCTATGATCAAACTCTCGTGGACGAGCGTGTGGCCCAATACCGGGGCCAGGTCCGGCGCTACCTGGCCGGCGAACTGAGCGACGACGAATTTCGGCCGCTGCGATTGATGAATGGTCTCTATATCCAGCGCCACGCGCCGATGCTGCGAATCGCCATTCCCTACGGCTTGTTATCCTCGCAACAGTTGCGGACATTGGCCCACATCGCCCGCCGTTACGACAAAGGTTTCGGCCATTTCACCACCCGCCAGAACCTCCAGTTCAACTGGCCTCGGCTGGAGGACACGCCCGACATCCTCGCCGAACTGGCGCAGGCGCAGATGCACGCCATCCAGACCAGCGGCAACTGCATCCGCAACGTCACCGCCGATCATTTGTCCGGCGTGGCCCCGGACGAGATCGACGACCCGCGCGTTTACTGCGAAATCATCCGCCAGTGGTCCACCTTCCACCCGGAATTTTCCTATTTGCCGCGCAAGTTCAAGATCGCCGTCACCGGCGCCGACCACGACCGCGCGGCGGCCCAGGTGCACGACATCGGCCTGAACCTGCTCCGCGGCTTCCGGGTGCTGGTCGGCGGCGGGCTGGGCCGCACCCCGATGATCGGTCGGGTCATTCGCGAGTTTCTGCCCCGGCGCGACCTGCTGACCTATCTGGAAGCGATCCTGCGGGTCTATAACCTGCACGGGCGGCGCGACAATCTTTACAAGGCACGCATCAAGATTCTGGTCAAGGCGCTGGGGCCGGAAAAATTCCGCGATCAAGTCGAGGCCGAGTGGGAACAGATCCGGGATTCCGGGCTGGCGCTGGATGAGGCCGAAATCCGGCGGGTCCGCCGCTTCTTCGCCCCGCCGCCCTACGATACCGCCGCCGCCGTCGATCTCAGCTTCCCGCAGTGGCTCAAGGGTGACAAGGCGTTCGCGACCTGGGTGCGACATAACGTCGCCGATCACAAGGTCACCGGTTACTGTAATGTATTCGTGGCGCTCAAGGAGCCTGGAACGCCGCCGGGCGACATCACCGCCGATCAGATGGACGCGGTGGCCGACCTCGCCGACCGCTACAGCTTCGGGATGATTCGTTCCACCCACCACCAAAACCTATTGCTGACCGACGTGCGCCAAGCCGATCTTTATCCGCTGTGGCACGCCCTGAAGGGCCAGAAACTGGCCGCGCCGGTGATCGGCACCCTGGCCGACATGATCTGCTGTCCCGGTCTGGATTTTTGCAGCTTGGCCAATGCCAGTTCCATCGCCATCGCCCAGCAGATCAACGACAAGTTCGACCAGCTCGACTATCTCTACGATCTCGGCGATCTTCGCCTCAATATGTCCGGCTGCATGAACGCCTGTGGCCACCATCATGTCGGCCATATCGGCATTCTCGGCGTCGATAAGAAAGGCGAGGAGTGGTATCAGATTTCGCTGGGCGGTTCGTCGGAAAACGACGTGACGCTGGGTGATATCCTCGGCCCCTCGGTGCCCAAGGCCGAGGTCGCCAACACGCTTGAACGCATCTTGCGGGTCTATGTGGAGCGGCGCGAGGACGGTGAGCGGTTTCTCGACACCTTCCGGCGGATCGGCCTGGAGCCGTTTCGGGTGCGGGCCTACGCGCCGGGCAGCAACGAAGCCAAACAGGAGGAAGAGCGCTATGCGGTCGGTTATTAAGAACCGGGCGGTCGTCGAGGATCGCTGGCTACACCTGGCCGACGATGCCGAAATGCCGACCGGATCGGTGATCGTGTCACTGGCGCGCTGGCGCAAGGAGCGGGCAACGCTGCTGGCGCGGGGTGAGCCGGTCGGAGTGCGGTTGCCGAACACGGCCGATCCCGCCGAACTGGCCGAGGACTTGCCGAAACTGGCGGTGGTGGCGTTGGAATTCCCCAAGTTCGCCGACGGCCGCGCCCATTCACAGGCGCGGTTGCTGCGCGAGCGTCATGGCTACCGGGGGGAACTTCGCGCGGTGGGAGACGTGTTGCGCGATCAGTTGTTCTTCATGGCCCGCAATGGTTTTGACGCCTTCGAGTTGCGGGCGGATCGCGACCTGGAGGACGCGCTCGCGGCGTTCGGCGAGTTTAGCGAAAGCTATCAGCCCGCCGCCGATCAGCCGCTGCCCCTGTATCGGCGGGGACGCTGAGCCCTTACCCTTATTGTAAATACCAGTCCGGCGGAATCGGATTGGTGGACGTTTCCGCTCCCAGTTCCTCGGCTGGATCGGCCGAGGTCGGTTCATCGATATTGACCACCACGGTGGTGACGTTGTCGTTGGCGTCGCGCATCAGGGCCAGATGAATGAAGGCCTTGACCGCCTCCTGGCAGTTGTGATCGCTGTGAGCGAGCAAACGTGCGATTTCCTCGTCACTCACGGTTTTGTTGAGACCATCGCTGCACAGTAGGAATAGGTCGCCGACTTGTAGTGGGTACGCCACTTCATCGATTTGCAACTCGTCGGCGGAACCGACCGCCCGGGTAATCACGTTGGCCAGTGGATGGCGATGCGCGCTCTCGGGCGCGATCAAGCCCTGATCGACCAGTTCCTGCACGTGGCTGTGGTCGCGCGTCAGTTGCCGAAGCTGGCCGTCCCGCAGCCGGTAGATCCGGCTGTCCCCCACCCACAGGCAGGCGCACTGCGTTTCGTAGGCGAGCAGCACCACCACCGTGCTGCCGATGGTGCGGTGCTGGTAGCGCTGGGCGGATTCCTCGCGCAGCTGCTGATTGACGCTGCGCAAGCTTTCCCGCACCGCTTCCAGGAAATCTGGCCCACTCGCCGGCGGCTCGATCCGCTGCAGGGCTTCGATCACCATCTGGCTGGCGACATCGCCGGCTTCGTGACCGCCCATCCCGTCGGCGACGACCCACAGACCCCGTTCGGGCAGGGCGAGATAGGCATCCTCGTTAATCGCCCGGACCATGCCTACATGGCTGCGGCCAGCGGACGACCATTGGAATGATGGTTTCTGATTCATGGGTTATGTCTCCTCGGCGGTCATTGGCCCACCCGCCAGATCGGCGGTGTCGGCGAATGATTGTTCGTTCCAGCCCGACTGTCGCCACTCCCCGCTCAGCAGCGCCGCGAAACCGGTGGCCGGCGGTAGGCCCGCGCAAATCAGCAGGCAGCGGGCGATCCATTCGGAACCCTCGGTCCACCACAAACTCGGCTGGGGAAAGGCACGGCGCAATAAATAGCTCGCCAGCGTCGGCGCCGCCCGCGCCAGATCCAGCGATTCCGGCAAGGGACAGTACCAGGCGTTGCCGCCGGTGGCTTTCAGGGGGGGAATCATCGGCGTGCCCAAGGCCGCCACGTGGTGGCTAAAGGCGTCCAGGTCCAGGTCGTCGCGTTCCAGTGCGGCCAGCGCCAGTTGCTCGGCTTGTTGAAACCAAATCTCGCTGGCGCTGGGCAGCGCGAGCAGCGGCCCGTCCGGCGCCAATGGCGCCGCGATCACCAGCGGGTAATAGCGCCCCACCCGATCCATGCTCGGCATCATGATGCCAGCGTAGGCGTCCGCTCCGCACAGACCGGACCCTAGAGCAAACCGCCAGATCGGGCTGACACGGTAGTACTCGCGCCAAACGTCCTCGCCCATCTGGGCGCGGCTGTGGGCGATGGCGGCTTGGAGCCAGGCATCCCAGGGCGTAACGAAGGTCTTGGGAAGCTGGCGGCCGATGAAATCGCCCCGGCTGGGCAGTTTGCCGAAAAAGCCGGGCAAGGATGCCGTGGCGGTCAAAGCTGTTCCGGACACCGGAAACCCTCCAGTTCCCGCAAACGAAAAGGATTGATGCCGCTGGGGGTGCGCAGTTCGTAAACGACCTGCCGGCCGCCCAGTTGAAACGTCACCCGAAATTGTCCCGAGCCGGCCGGCTGGATTTGCGCTTGGTCAAGCATCTTGAACCAGGCCCAGGGGCCGGTTTCGCTGAGCTGCGAGGGGCTGCCGGCGACCGGTGGCAGAAATTCGAGTCGCGCCTGGCCGGAGGCGCCGGTCCATTGCACATCAGCGACGCGGACCGCTTGGCCGGCACTGTAGGTCAGCGTTTGACCGTCCATGCCGAGCACAACCTGATTGGCATCACCGCTTAATTCGAGCGGGACCAGTTGAAAGCGAATCACAGGGGTCGGGCTGTTGCCAGCGAACAGGGCGTCGCGGACAGCGGCGGCGCGCTGAAAGGCTTGTAGGGCTTCCGGGGTGATGCTTTGCTCCGGGCCGGTCGGACCACGCCAGCGCCAGACGCCTGATGAAGTATCCACGTAGGGTTGCAAGGACTGCTTGAAGAAGCGGTCCATCAACCCGTTTGGGCCAAAGAACCGGGCGAAAGCGGCCAGCGCGGCGTCCGGCGGCGCGGCCAGCGACCGGTTGACGCTGACACCGGAATTTTGCCCGACCCATTGAATGGTGTTCGCCGGCAGGGCCGCGGGCGCGGTGCTGGAACCGGCGCCGCTCCACTGAATCGAACTGCGCGCTAGCGGATAGCGGCCGTTCAGATTGTCCTGAAAAAAAGCGGCGATTTGGGCCGCTTTCCATTGGGCGTTCAACCGGTCGCGCGGGCTGCGGACAATATCAGCGCTGTCCAGGGCCAGTTTGTTGAGCAGGGTGTTGAAGGGCGGTGGTTTGCGGGTGGCGTCGACCTGGAGTTGGTTGACGACCGTTCCGATCTGATCCTTGAGGCTTTGCGGCAGGGTTCCGTCAGTGCTGGTTTCCCGGGCGCGGACCATGGCGTTCAGATGACCGTAGAGATCGTTGAGCGCGGACAGGGTCTTGTCGAGAGGCGGAATTGCACCCTCCGGACCGCCGATTTCGCGCTGGTATTGGGCGCCGAGGCCCAGCAGGCGCGGATCGGGCGCGCAGGGCTGGATCGCGGGGCCGCTGGCGGGGGCATCGGCTTTGCCGAGGATACCGGCGATCTTGTCGGTCAGCGATTTGTCCGGCGACGGCTTGCTGGCTTCAGACGCCGGCGGTGGCTTGTCCAACGCCAGCTCCCGGACCACGGTTTCGATCAGCGCGCGCAGGGGCGAGGCTGGCTGGGACAGCACTTGCAAAAGGTCAAGCGCGGCGTTCGGGCTGTCGAAGCTCTTAAATTGAACGTCGGCCAGCAGGTCCTGCCATTGTCGCAGGTAGTCGCCGAAGTAGAGACGGCATACCTCGTCGGCGATGCGCTGCCGGTCGGTCGGATTGTTGGTCACTTGCACCGCCGTGCCCAGGATCCAACTTTCATCGGCCAATTGACCGACCAACTTCGGATTCTCGCTCAGAAAAAACTGGTAATAGCCCTTGTAGGTATACAGACCGGGAACGCCGCTGTTCAATGGCTGGCCACTTTTGCGCTCAAGCGCGCGGGGTGCGTCGGGACCGGCGGCCAGGGCCAGACCGATGTCGGGCGGGTTGCCGGCGGTGCGCTGGTTTTGCTTGACGCGCTCGTAGGTTCTCTGGGAAAGGGGAACCTGGTTGAGCATGGCCCGGCTGCTCTGGATCAGCCCGTTGTCCAGCGCAATGGGCGATTTCAGCGGCGCCTGCTCCAGCAGCGCGTCGAGGTGCGCTGACAATTGGTCGCGCTGTTCCCGGCTGACGGTACGGGGCAGGTTGGCCTGCCATTCCTGCTCCATCCAGCCCTTGATCGCCTTGGCATCGAAGCGCTCGGGGTCGTCCATCATCAGATAGATCTTGAGGGTGTCGTACAGGTAGCCAGGATTGTTGGCGCTTTGCCGCAGCCGTTCCTCCAGGCGCAGGATGATGCGGGGCAGCAGGGCTTGCAGCAACAGGCGCTGGTAGATGGCTCGCGCTTCGCCGCCCAGCTTGTCGCCCTGATACAGGCCAAAGCCCATCAGCCAAGGGCTGCCGGCGTCGCGGTCGGCGTAGCCGCCAGGGATGGCGCGGGCGGCGTCGAGCAGGGTCAGGGTGGCGGCGGGATCGGTTTGGTCGGGCGAGAGCGCCTTGATCAACTGGTTCACTTCCAGCCGCTGTTTTTCCACCGCGCGCACGTACAGTTCGTTGCGGGCGTAGCTGGTCAGCCACAGCAGGGCGGCCGTCACGGTCACGAGCAGAGCGGCGGCGTAGGCGCCACGCTGAATCCAGGCTCGCCAGCGCTCCACCCGCAAATTGGTCCCAGCGATTTCGGCCTCTGGAAACACCACATCGCGCAGGAACCGGGTAATGAAGTAGCTACGGCCCTTGCCGGAAAAGGTGCTGAGCAGTTGCCGGTTCAGCCCGAAGGTGGTGGCCAGCGAACTCATCAGCCGGTCGATGGGCGTCCCTTCCTGGGTGCCGCTGGTAAAATACACCCCACGCAGCAGGACCCGCTCCTCGAATCGGCTGGGCCGGAACACTTCCTTGAGAAACCGCTCGGCGACGGGTTTCAAGGAAGCGAATTGCTTGGGAAGGGTGTAGATGAGGTCGCGTCGCTGGGGATCGCGTTCTTCCTGCAAGCGCGCCACCAACCGGTCGTTCAGGCGTTGCTCCAGCAGTTCGAACTCGCTGACGAAGTGTTCGACCGCGCCCGCTGGGTTGGCGAGATCGTCCATCGGCAGGGTCATGCCCCAGACCTGCGCCCGTTCTTCCTGCCCCAAGTCGCCGAAAAACTCGATGAAGCCGGCAATCAGATCGGCCTTGGTGAACAGCACGTAGATCGGGAAGCGGATACCGAAATGCTCGTGCAATTCCTGCACTCGCTGCTTGATGGCCAGCGCCTGGGCGGAACGCTCGTCCTCGCTTTGCTGCATCAGGTCGGACAGGCTGATGGCGATGAAGGCGCCGTTGATGGGTCGACGCTTGCGGTGCCTTTTGAGCAGGTCCAGAAAACCGCGCCAGGCCGCGCGGTCCACCTCCTCGTGGCTGTCCTGGGTGGTGTAGCGGCCGGCGGTGTCCAGCAGCACGGCTTCGTCGGTGAACCACCAGTCGCAGTTGCGGGTGCCGCCCACGCCGCGCACCTTGCCGGCGCCCAATGGGAAGCGCAGGCCGGAATTGATCAGCGCGGTGGTCTTGCCGGAGCCGGGCGGGCCGATGATGATGTACCACGGCAATTGATAGAGATATTGCGTGCGACCCGTCTTGCCGCCCAGCCGGGCTTTCTTGAGCGTTCCTAGCGCTTCGTCCAGTCCTTGCTTGAGCGTGGAGATTTCCTCGGCCGAGGCGGCTTCTTCCTCCTTTTTCTTCTTCTGCTGCTCGCGAGCGGCCTCGTCGCCGCCACCTCCCCCGCTCGCCGCCGGACCGGAGCCGCCGCCCTGGCCGACCCGACCCGCCTGCCCGGCCAGATCGGCCAGCATGTCGCGGTTTCGCCTGAGCGTGTCGATGTAGTAGACGAGCTGGTACAGCGCGTACATGCCGCCGACGGTCATGATGGTGCCGACACGGCCCAGGTCGGAGGCGAGCGGCGTCTGCCCGGCGACGGCGATCAGCGGTCCCAGATACCAGATCAGGCCGGCGACCGCCAGAAAGCCGGTGATGCCGATCAGCCAGGGATTTTTGAGAATGCTCAGAATCTTCTTCATGATCCCTACCGTGTCACCTGGGCCAGCAGGATGATGTCGACGCGCCGGTTCTGCGCCCGACCCTGCGGGGTGTCGTTGGCAACGAGAGGCTCGGTGTCGGCCCGGCCCTCGCCGATGAAGCGACTGGGCGTGGCGCTGTGGACGGCCAGGATTTTCACCACACTGTCGGCGCGGGCCTTGGACAAATGCCAGTTGGATGGGAATTGCAGGGTGCGGATCGGTACGTTGTCGGTATGACCGGTCACCAGCACTCGGCCTTGAACCTTGTTCAGTTCGGTGCCGATGCGTTGTTGCAGCAACTCGTAAAACGCCGGCTTAACCTCGGCCTTGCCGGAATCGAACAGGCCGTCGCCGCGAATGCGCACCGTGGTTCGGTCAGCCTCCTCAAGCACTGCAACCAGTCCTTGGCGGATTTCTGGTTCAAGAAAAGTACGCAGGTTCTGAGCCACCTGGGCCAGGCTAGCGTTGACCTTGGGCGGCGCGGCCGCGACGACGGGGACGCCACCGCGCCGCACCATCGCCACGGTGTCGCCGCGGATTTTGCCAAGCTCGGCGAGCACCGGATCGGAGGCATTGTTCAGCAGCCAGTTGAAAATGGCGTAGGCCAGCAGCAGCAGGGCCGCCGCCACCGCCGCCACCACCCACAGCGGAACGTAGCGGCTCAGGGGATTGCGCTGGTTGACGACGCCGCGCCAGTGCGGGGATAGCTCCCGCTCGAACTCGCCCCGGGCGGTACGGATCGCGTTATAGGCGCGCTCGCGCTGTTCGTCCAGCCGGCTGCGACCGTTGTCCAGCAGCCGGTAACGGCCCTGGAAACCAAACGCTAGGCACAGATACATCAGTTCCAGCAGGTGTAGGTTCTTGCGCGGGTCGGGAAGGATGGCGTCCAATAGTTCGAAAAACTTTTCGCCACCCCAGGTTTCGTTGTGGAAGGTGATCAGCAGGCTGGTCTCGCTCCACTCACTGGCCCGGCCCCAGGGCGTGTTGAGCACCACCTCGTCGAGGGTGGTGCAGAGCACGTAGCGGGCCCGGAACACGACTTTCTCGTGGATGCCCTGGTTGCGGGCGTTGTTGGTGAAGGCCTTGATCTCCTCGATCATCTTGGCCCGCAACCGCTCGGGGTCGGGATGGGTCGGGGTGTTCTTCAGCCGCATGATCAAGCTGAGCAAGGGCGCGGCGGCCGCCTCCAGCGGATTGAGGCCAACGCCGGCCGGTAGATTGACGGGTGTATCGGCTGGTGGCGGCCCGGCTGGGCGGGGAGCCGGCGCGGGCTCCGGGCTCGAACCGGAGCGCCGGCCGCCTGGCGCCGGCCGGATGATGGTGCGTCCGCCGTCGTCGCCGTCGGTGGGGGCAAACGGATCGTCGATGCTCACGGTTCACTATCCAGTTATTCTTTGATGGCCCAGAGCGTCATCTCCATCCCCGGAAATTCGCCGCCGACATGGAAGGCGAAACCACCCGAGTTGAGAATCTGTTTCCAGAATTCGCTGCTGCGGTCGAGCCGGAAGTAGATGAAATCGGCGCGGTAGGGGATTTCCCGCGGCGCCACCGGCAGGGCATTGACGCCGATGCCGGGTAAATGGTGGTTGACGAACTGGGCGATGCGTTCCACCGGTCCAATCTTGACCTGGGTGGGGAAACGGGCGCGCAGCAGGTCGGTGGCCATGTCGGCGCGCACCGCCAGGATGAAATTGGCCTTGGTGAGGAGAGGGCGCTCGCGGTCGGTGATGATCGCCACCCGGATGCCGTACTGGCGCTCCTCGATGGGAATCTGGATCGCCGCGTCCACTTCCTCCAGGCTGAGCGAGCGGCGCAGCTCGGTCATCAGGGGGCCGAAGGTTTTTTGCAGATCATCGTGGTCGTAGGCCGGGAAGATTGGCGGCCGGCGCTTGACCTTGTCGGTGAACGTGGCCATTTCGCCGGCCAGTTGCAGGGCGATCTGGTAAAAGTTCTCTGGGTGCAGGTTGCGCATGGCCGCCAGATGGGCGAACAGTGGCTCGAAACGGTTGACGACTTGCAAGCGCAGGAATTGGGCGATGTCCAGGCTGGCGCCGCGCGCCGTGCCCGCGCCCGCCACTCGGTCGGCCAGGGCGTCGCCGCGCTGATGCAGCAGGCCGAGCACTTCGGTGACGAAACCGGCCAGGGCCGGTACTCCCCGGCAGTCGAGGCAGGGCGGCAGATAGTCGGGGTCGAGGATTACCCGCTGATCCGGTCGTTTTTCCAACACCCGAGCCACCCCGATGGTGGTGTATTCGCCAAAATCACGAGTGTCGAGAAACAGCCGCAGGCGGGGTTCGCCAACTTCGATGAAGGTGCTGTTGTTGGCGGTGTCCACATTGTTGTCGCGCACCTCGCCGGCCACGGCCCGGTAGCGGGCGGCGGTGTCGGTCTGGTCGCCGCGCTCCACGTCCGCCATGCCGGCGCGCCGTAGCGGCAGGGCCAGCATCACTCGGATATTGCGCGCGTCGGCGCCGACCTCCAGCGGAACCGGTGGCGGATCGTGATCGGGAATGTTGAAGGGCGTGCCGTCGGGCAGCAGACCCCGGGCGGCGGTGATGGCGATCCTGCCCAGGGCCAGGGCTTCTCGGTCCAGGGCCAGATGCGCCACGCCCCAGCCGTAGGGGCGCAATGAATCGCAGGATTGTCGAACCAGGGCCTCGGTGTAGCGGTCCTGCTGCTGGAAGTGCTGGGGTTGCAGGAACATCCCCTCGGACCAAACGACCTTGCTATACCAACTCATGGCGGTGTCGCTCGTTGCGGCGCGTTGTCAGGTGTCGAATCGTCATCTTTAAATCCTAGCATTCAAACCGCCAAACAGCGGAAGGCGCGTGGGATTCGAAGCCGCGGGGTTAGCGACGCGCGCGCAATCGCTCCTCGTAGGCGCGGGCGAATTCGCGGCCGAACAACTCATTGAAATCGTCCTCGGCTTCCCGGGCGATGGTTTCATATTCGCTGGTGAACAAATCCCAATACTTGGCCTTGCGGCTGGCTGGCAGGATGCTGTCGAGCACGGTCTGCTGCAAGCGAGTTTCCAGGTTGTTCGGATCGAAGCGTTCGAGTAGGCGGTTCAGAGCGGTCTGGACGCCTGCCCAAACCGCCACCTGGTGATCCTTGATGTCCTTGAAACCTTCATGCACGGCCTGTACCGGCGACATATAGGCGTCCTTCTGGCGGATCAGGAGCAGGGTCATGATCTCTTCCGGGCCGAGCGGCGGCTGCCCCGGCGGCGTCTTGAGTGGGTTGTTTTCGGTCGGGCCGATCGTGGTCCGGTCCAACCGGAATTCCCCCTTGACATCGCCGCGGGCGCGCAGGATGTCCGTCAATCCCTGCACGGTTTCGCGGAACATGGCTCCAAGGTTGGTTGCGATTTCAAACCATCGTTCGGCGGGTGGCCGGGCGCGGGGCAGGCCAGCGCCTTTCAGGAAAGCCTGGATCAGGGTTTCGGCATCCAGCTCAGCCGATCCGGCGGTGGTCGGCGCGGGCGGCGCCGAGGGCGGGGGCTGGGGTTCGGCGACCGCCGGCGCGGGAGGCCGGGGATGCGATGGTTTCGGCGGCGGCGCCTCGACCCGAACCGGTTCGGGGGGTTGAGGCGGAGGCGGCGCGGTCTCGACCACTGGTCGCGGAGTTGCTGGAGTGGCTGGCGGCGCCAGCCACCAATCATCGGGAATGAGCATCTCGCCGGATTCGGCGGCTGGTGTTGGGGGGACCTCGGACGCCGTCGGGAGAGGGGGTTCGATTTCAGCGCGGGATGGAATCGGTGGAGAAATCTCAGCCGCCTCTGGTTCCGGAGCTGGCGGCGTGGGCAGGGGAGGCGGCGCTCCAGCCGCAAGTTCCGGCGGTTCGAAAAAGGCCCGGTCCGGGGTGAGCAGATCGGGCGGCGGCTCGGTGGCCACAGCGCCCTTGGCGGGGCGGTCCGGGGGTTGAAGATTCAGATGATCGGGTTCCTCGGCCAGCAGGTCGGCGAAGGATGGCTGGCCCAGGGCGGCCGGGCCGCCGTCCAAACTGGCCACGCCGACGGCGGGCAGACCGCGCGGCGCCAGCACGACATCGGTAATGGGGCCTTCCGGCTCGGCTTGTGCCAGTTCCTCCGCGCCGGGAATCAAACTCGCTTCGATTTCGTATTCGCCCAGAACGAAATGGTCGCCGTCCCTGAGTCGGATCGTCTGATTGCGTGGGATCCGTTGTTCGGAGTCGTTGAGGAACGTGCCGTTGGTGCTGGTATCAGTGAGGAAGTATCCACCGTCCTGGTAATGGACGACGCAGTGATTGCTAGATAGGATGCGCTCCGGATCCTGCAGGATCCAGCCGTTCTGCGCCGCGCGGCCGATGCTGAGGGAGCCGCGGTCCAGAATCTTGGTGGTTTCCTGACCAGGAGAAAGCCGCTGAAAGCTAGTGATGGTCAATTTCAGGGGCATGACGCGATGTCCGTTGACAGGGAAGCCGCTTTTTTGCGCGCTGGCGCGAAACTCCTCAAACCAGAGGTATCGGATTACTCACAACGCAGTCTATACCGCCCGCGCAATCGCGCCAAGCGGGGCTATACTCTGGACCCATGGTCATAACCAAATCAGGCGTGCAAGCGATGAGTGTGATTGACATCGAGGAACTGCTCAGCGAGATCGCCGCCGCCGCGCCTTGCGGCGAGGATCTTGAATACGACCCAGCCTTCGCCGAGATGGAGGAACTGGCGCAGGAAACGCCGGAACGCCAATACGGCGACACCATCATTCCAGCAGAGCCGCCCGACTGGCGCGGTGTCCGAAAGACGGCGTTAACCCTGTTCGAGCGCACCCGGGATCTGCGGGTGGCGGTATATCTGACCCGTGCCTTGCTGCACGTCGATGGCTTGGCCGGCTTCGCCGACGGCTTGGCGCTGGTGGACGGTCTGATCGAGCGATACTGGGACACCGTTTACCCCCAACTCGATCCCGAGGATGACAACGATCCGACCCTACGGATCAACACCATCGTGGCGTTGTGCGATCCGGAAGCCACCCTGCGAGTTTTGCGGGAAGCGCCGTTGATCAGTTCGCGCGTGCTGGGGCGATTCAGCCTGCGCGATGTCCAGATCGCCGCGGGTGTGTTGACCCCGGTGGCGACCGACGACCAGGCGGAGTTGCCGACCCAGGCCAAGATCGATGGCGCGTTCCAGGAGGTTGGCCCGGAGAACGCGCAGGCTGTCGCGGTGGTGGTTGCCGAGGCCATGGCGCGGGTCGAACGGATCGAGGCCCGACTGACCGATCAGATTGGCGTGACCCAGGCGCCGGACCTGAGCGCGCTAACCGGGGTGCTGAAGGAAATCCGGCAGGCGCTGGCCGAGCAATTGCAACGGCAGGGCGCGGGTCTCGCCGACGAGGCGCCGGCGGCCGAGGCGACGGATATGGGTTTGTCCGAAGGTGGCGGTGGCGGCGGGCAGCGGCTGGTGGTGGGCGAAATCGCCAGCCGTGATGAGGTGATTCGGATGTTGGACAAGATTTGTGAGTACTTTAACCGTTACGAACCTTCCAGCCCCGTGCCCTTTTTGTTGAAACGCGCCCGGAACCTGGTGGCCAAGGACTTCATGGCGATTCTGAACGATCTCGCACCCGGCGGAACCGAGCAGGTGAACTTGATTTTCGGTATTCAAGGCGAGAATTCTGACTAGCAACTATACTCTAAAGTAGTTGACTGATGGGCTAGGTTACCGCCAGGTAGCCGCCATGGCGTGATTCGAGTGAGATGAGGAGATATTCCGATGGCGATGAGCAGTCAGAAGTTTATTGCTCGCAACCGGGCGCCGCGCGTGCAAATCGAGTACGACGTCGAGGTGTACGGCTCGCAGAAAAAGGTCCAGTTGCCGTTTGTGATGGGCGTGATGGCCGATCTGTCCGGCAAGCCGGTCGACCCGCTGGCGCCGGTGGCCGACCGCAAGTTTCTTGAGATCGACGTGGACAACTTTGACAGCCGGATGAAGGCGATGAAGCCGCGCGCGGCGTTCCGGGTGCCCAACACCCTGACCGGTGAAGGGGAGTTGAGCGTGGATCTGACCTTCGAAAGCATGGACGATTTTTCCCCAGCCGCCGTGGCGCGCAAGGTGGATTCCTTGAACCGTTTGCTCCAGGCCCGCCAGCAACTGACCAATCTGATGACTTACATGGACGGCAAAACCGGGGCCGAGGACCTGATCGCCAAGGCCTTGAACGATCCGAGCTTGTTGCAGGCGCTAGCGACGGCGCCCAAGCCCCAGGAACCCGCGACGCCCGCCGCCGAGGAGTGATGAACCATGGCCGAAACCAGTCCAAGCGCCCAGGCCCAGCCTGAAGTTCAAACGCTGGAAGCCAGCGACTTTTCCTCGCTGTTGCAGCGGGAGTTCAAGCCCAAGTCCGATCAGGCCAGGGAAGCGGTCGAGAACGCGGTCAAGACCCTGGCTGAGCAGGCGTTACAGCACACGACGCTGATTTCCAAGGATGTGCTCAAATCGATCGAGTCGATGATCGCGGCCATCGACCGCAAGCTGACCGAGCAGATTAACCTGGTCATCCACCATCCGGATTTCCAACAGCTTGAGAGTGCCTGGCGCGGCCTGCACTATCTCGTCAACAACACCGAAACTGACGAGATGCTGAAAATTCGGGTGATGAACATCTCCAAGAACGAACTGCGCAAGACCCTGCGGAAGTTCAAGGGCACCGCCTGGGACCAGAGTCCGCTGTTCAAGAAAGTTTACGAGGAAGAGTACGGCCAGTTCGGTGGCGAGCCGTTCGGGTGTCTAGTGGGCGACTACTATTTCGACCACAGTCCGCCGGATGTGGAACTGTTGCGCGAGATGTCCCAGGTCGCCGCCGCTTCGCATACCCCGTTCATCGCCGCCGCCGCGCCGACGGTGATGCAGATGGATTCCTGGCAGGAGCTGAGCAACCCGCGCGATCTAACCAAAATCTTCCAGACGCCGGAATACGCCGCGTGGCGGTCGCTGCGCGAGTCGGAGGATTCCCGCTACATCGGTCTGGCGATGCCGCGATTTCTGGCGCGGCGGCCCTACGGCGCGAAATCCGATCCCATCGAGGAATTCGATTTTGAGGAAGACGTGGAAGGCGCCGATCACCACAAGTACACCTGGGCCAATTCGGCCTATGCGATGGCGACCAACATCACCCGGGCCTTCAAGCTGTATGGTTGGACTACCCGGATCCGGGGCATCGAATCCGGCGGGGCGGTGGAATATCTGCCGACCCATACTTTTCCCACTGACGATGGTGGCGTGGACATGAAATGTCCAACCGAGATCGCCATCAGCGACCGGCGTGAGGCGGAACTGGCCAAAAATGGCTTCATGCCGCTGATTCATAAGAAAAACAGTGACTTCGCCGCCTTTATCGGCGCGCAGTCGCTGCAAAAACCCACCGAGTACGACGATCCGGACGCGACCGCCAACGCCAATCTGTCAGCCCGGCTGCCATACCTGTTCGCGGTGTGCCGGTTCGCGCACTATCTGAAATGCATGGTGCGCGACAAGATCGGCTCGTTCAAGGAGCGGGAATCGCTTGAACGCTGGTTGCAGGAGTGGATTTACAACTACGTGGACGGCAATCCCGCGATTTCCAGCGAGGAAACCAAGGCGATGAAGCCCCTGGCGGCCGCTGAGGTGGTGGTGCAGGAAGTGGAGGGCAATCCGGGTTATTACACCTCGAAGTTTTTCCTGCGCCCACATTATCAGTTGGAAGGTCTTACCGTGTCGCTGCGGCTGGTATCCAAGTTGCCCTCGGTCAAGGGTGCCTGATCCGACGCGGTTGGACGGGCCAGAGTGGGTGGACAGGAAGCCCATTCTGGTCCGGCGGATGGTCCAGTAATAAAATAGCCTTTTAAAACAAATAATTGATTTTGGCACACGATGTGCTTTATCTGTAAGCGACGACGGAACTAACTGTCTTTCGCGCCTCGGACAGGGTTGCGAGAGCGCCGTTGATCGAAGCGACGGTTTAGAACCGTTCCCAATGTTTGCACCACATGCGAGGAAACAACAATGGCTGACTCATTTCTGAAGATTGGCGACGTGAAGGGCGAATGCAAGGACTTCGAGTTCAAGGAATGGATCGAAGTGCTGAGCTGGTCGTGGGGCGCGTCGCAACTGGGCACCGCGGGCCACGGTACCGGTATGGGCGCCAGCAAGGTGAACTTGCAGGACTTCCACTTCACCATGCATTTTTGCGCGGCATCGCCGGAACTGTTTCTGTCATGTGCCTCGGGCCATCACTATCCAGAGGCGACGCTGGTCATGCGCAAGCCGACCGGTAAGGAAGGCGGCCAGGCGAAGTTCCTGGAGTTCAAATTCAAGGATGTCATGGTCAGCAGCTACCAGACCGGCGGCGCCGGCGAGGGTCTGCCGGTTGAGAGCCTGTCCCTGAACTTTACCTCGGTGACGCAGGAATACTT